>CAMAUF010000001.1 GCA_945861295.1 bacterium
GACCGTGCCGCCATTTTGGGCGCACGCATTGGTGGCGTTGCAGGAACTGTCGCCGATCGTGCCGGCGTTGAAGTCGCAGGCATCGACGCCGTTGCAAGAGTCGGCGCCGATGTGGCCGGTGCAGGAGCCCGCCGTCAAGCACGAGCCGCCGCCGATGATGGGGCCGGATGCTTCGGCCTCTTCCGTGGCTGGGCCAACGCCGATGAACGTGGCGAAGGCAAGCAAGGCCAACAGCGGCAACAGCCGCAGGGCAAGGCGTGGACTGAGCGCTCGTAACATGGGGGCTGCTACGACCGAATTCCCATCACACTACATTCCAGCCCGTCAGGTTGTCCACGGGTTGCTGGCTGGCAGTGTCCGCCCGCGAAGAGCCCCTCACCCTACCCTCTCCCCAACGGGGAGAGGGGTATTAGACGTTGAAAAGGATGTTCAGTACATCGCCGTCCTTGACGGTGTACTGCTTGCCTTCCGTGCGGAGCATGCCGCGTCGTTTGGCCTCCGCTTCGGAACCACAGGCGATGAGGTCGTCGTAGCGGATGACCTCGGCCCGGATGAAGCCGCGTTGCAGGTCGCTGTGGATCTTGCCAGCGGCTTCGGGCGCCGGGGCGCCGGCGCGGACGGTCCAGGCGCGGCATTCGTCCGGCCCGGCGGTGAGGAAGCTCAGCAGCCCCAGCAACCCGTAGCTCAGCCGGATAGCGCCCGCCATGCCGCTCTCGGTCACGCCGGCGGAGGCGCGGAACTCGGCCGCCTCCGCGTCGCTGAGGTCGTTCAGCTCCATCTCGAACTTTCCGGAGAAGACGGCGACCTCGCGGCCCGGCCCGGCGTACTTCGCCCGGTAGTCCGCCTCCAGCGCATCGCGGCGGGCGAGGTCTTCTTCGCCGCAGTTCACGACGACAAGCAGCGGCTTCGCCGTCAGGAACTGCGTCCCTTCGAGCAGCCGCCACTCCTCGGGGGCGATCGTTTGCCCGCGGATTGCGACATCGGCTTCGAGGCCGGCCTTAATGCGCAGGAGCAAGTCGCGCGTGCGTTGCGGGCCTTCGCGTTCGCCGGCCTTCATCGACCGGATTTCGTTTTCGAGCCGGCCCGCCCGCCGTTCGATGAGGGCGAGGTCGGCGAAAGCGAGTTCGAGCTCCATGGTCGCGATATCGCGGGCGGGGTCGATGGCGCCGTCGGGGTGCGGGACGGTTTCGTCGGCGAAAGCGCGCACGACGTGGATCAGGGCGTCGGTGCGGCCGAGGTCGTTGATGAACTTGCCGGCTGGGCCTTCGCCCTTGCCGAACGACTCCCCGGCCGCCGGGAAGTCGACGTACTCGATCGTCGCGTACGTCACCTTTTTCGGCTTATAGAGGCGGGCGAGCGCGTCGACCCGCTCATCGGGGACGTTGACGACGCCGACGTTCGGCTGGTTCGAGGCGCTGTACGCGCCAACTTGCGCCCGGCCGCGGGTGACGGCGTTGAAGACGGAGGTCTTGCCCGAGCGGGCGAGGCCGATAATTCCAAGTTGCATGCTCTCAAGGTACTGTCAGGCGGCCGTTGGGGTCACGCTTCGCCGTAGACAGCGGCGAACAGGGCCGTAATGTCGAGCGAGAAGCCGTGAAGGACGGGCTCCGCATCGATGACGTCGCCAGGGCCGAAGGTGCTGGCCGGGAGGTCTGGCCGGTGCACCTGGATCGTCCTCGCCTCGGGGTCGACGGTCCAAACGAGCTTCGTGCCGGCGGCGAAGTAACGGTCGACGCGGGGCAACCAGCGATCCTCACGGTCATCGGGCGAAAGCACTTCGATCGCGAACTCGGGCGCGCGTTCAACCGCGCCGCGGGCCTGGGGCGCGCGCGGGCCCGCGCCATAGAGGCGGACGTTGATATCGGGCAGGTACACCCAATCCAGCGCCCTCGCCGCGTGGCGGACCTCGGTGACGACGAAGCCGTCGTGCGAGCGCTTCAAGTGGTCTTGGAACTCTCCGATGAGCACCGCCACGGAGCGGCCGTGCAGTTCACTGGGCATGCTCTTCTCCGTGACCACACCGCGGAGGTACTCCTGCCACGGCGGCCCCTCTTCGGGCAGCGCCAAGAAGGCATCAAGCGTGAGCGGTCGGACAGTGGGCGGCCTCTGTGCCACGGCAACGCTGGTCATCGGCCGATCATACAGGATGGCCTCGCCCTCAGCGCGGCGTGAGAAGCCCGGTGACGACCTCGCGCAGCTCGTCCCAGGTCTGCGGCTCTCCTTCGGCGCCCTCCCAAACACCGAGCCCTAATCCCGCGCTGAGGTAGGAGCCGACCAGGAGCCGGGCCGTCGTGTCGACCGGGACGGCGCGCAACTCCCCGGCCTCGATGCCAGTGGCTAGCAGCAGGCGAAAGCCTTGGAACACCCACTCGAGCGGCTCGGCGCGGGCGGCGTGGCGCGCGTGGTGGATCTGCAGGGCGGCGCGCAGGGTGGGGCGGTTGCGGTCGATGTACTCCGAGAGAAACCGCAAGGCGAGGAGAATGCGGTCGAGATGGCCAACGGCCGCGCCGATCGTAGCTTGGTACGTCTCGATGGCGGCGGCGACATCGGAGCGCAGGACCTCCTGAAGCATGACCTCCTTGGAGGCGAAGTAGCCGTAGAGCGTGCCGACGCCGATGTCGGCGGCCTTCGCCACTTCCTGCATGGAAGTCGCCTCGAAGCCGCGGGCGCTGAAGAGTGTCCCCGCCTCTGCGAGGATTTTTTCGCGCGTTATCGTCTTGCGGAGCTGAAGACGGCTCGAGTCCGCCTTGCGCGCACCAACATCGGCGAGATCCTCGGCGGGGTGTCCCTCGGTTGCCACTCTACCAGCCATAGCTTGCCGGTCCCTCAACGATGCTTCGCTTCGTACGCCGCCAGCGTCGTACGGCATACTACGCCGATGGCACGGCTCGCACTCGGACTGACAGCGATCTTCGTGTTCCTCCTCGCCATCACAATGATCTTGGCGGACCCGTTCGAAGGCCCGGCGGCACCTGTCACCCGCGCACCGACGGCGGAGGTAACGCTTGGCCCGTCCGTCACGACGACTTCCGCGGTCGCCAATCTGACCACGACGCCCGGTCCGCCGCGGGCGCCCGAACTCGGGCCGCGGACAAGCCGGCCCAGCCCCGGCTGCGGGCGCCCGATTGTGACCGGCCCAGCGATTTGGCCGGTCACGGTGGGCAGAATCGAGCGCGAAACGCGCCTCTTCGTGCCCGAACGGTACCAGCCCGCCATCGCGACACCGCTCGTGTTGAACTTCCACGGCTCCGGGCGCACCGCGCTCGAACAGGAGACATACTCCGGCCTGGCGGACATCGCCGAGCGTGAGGGCTTCCTCCTGGCGACGCCACAAGGGTCCGGCTCCCCCTCCGGTTGGGAGATCCCGGGCGTCTTCAATGATCAGGGCGGCGACGACGTGGAGTTCGCGGTGGCGCTGATCGACTCACTCGCGACAAGCCATTGCGTCGACCTCAACCGAGTCTATGCGACCGGGATGTCGAACGGGGCCGAGATGGCATCCTTGCTCGCTTGCCGCCGCCCGGACCTGATCGCGGCGATCGCGCCCGTGGCGGGCGCGATCTTCGACGGCTGCACGGCAGGCGCCGTCTCGGTGATGGCATTTCACGGCACGTTCGACACGCTCGTGCCGTTCAGCGGCGCCGCGGGCGATGTCGCTTCTTGGGCCAGGCTTGTGGGATGTACAGCGCAGATTGTCGTCGAGCGTGTCGGGACGGACGTCGAAGTGCGGAGTTACCTCGGCTGCCCCGAGGGCGTGGCGGTGGTCCTGGTGGTCTCGGAAGGGGGCGGGCACCAGTGGCCAGGGACGCTGACGCCCAGCGGCGGCGTTGGCCCTGTCAGCGACGAGATCGGCGCGACCGAGCTGATGTGGACGTTCTTCCGGGCTCACAGGCTCTCCTGAAAGCACATCGCGTACTCACGCGGGGAGGGCCAGAGGCTTGAGCGCCTCGATCACGTACGAGCCTTCTGTGAGGACAACCCCGTCGACCGTTGTGAGGGCGCGCTCCATGGCAAGAAGGGCGGCCAGGTCTGCTCCCAATGGGTCGAAATCCGGGACCTCCCAAGGCGCGATGCAGAGCATGTAGACGTACTCGCCAAGGCTCTCGTAGCAGACGGGCCCACGATGCTCCCGGGCGTCGACGATTTCGAGTCCAGCCGCCTGGAAGCCGCGCTGATAGACTCCGAAGTGGTCGCCATGGTCCGTCCGCCGCGGGAAGAAGCGCGAAAGTTCGTTGCCACGCCACCAAACCTGCTGGGTCAGTACGCGGCCGCCCGGGTTCAGCACCCGCGCCACCTCGGCCGGGTCGAGTTCTTCGTGGCGGTTGAGCACGAGGTCGAATCCGCCATGGCGAAAGGGGAGTTGGACCGAGCGGGCGCGGACGACTTCGACGCCGAGCGGCGTCAACCGTCGTCGCGCCAGCGGCGCGTTCACGTGCCACTCCTCGGTGGCGAAGGCCAAGCCCGTGAAGCTGGTGCAGAGGGAGGCGAAGCGCTCGCCGCCGCCGGTGCCCATGTCCAGCACCGAGCGGGCCGAGACCATCAAGGCCGCCGCACGCCCGAGGTAGTCCCACGGTTCGGGCGGGCCGGGGGCGCGCTTTCGGGTGTCCGGCAGCCAGCCCGAGAAAGCGTCAGCGCGAGCGACGAACGGACGCAGCCGTTCCCGCGCCTCGGCCTCAGAGGACACGGAGCGCGCTCACGAGTTCAACCAGTTGACGTCGCCGTGGAGGTCGGCGGCATGCGGCTTGGCGGCGAAAACGGCGTACTCCACCTCGCTCGCGGCGATCGTGGTCTTCGCCCCATGGCCCGGCCAGACATGCGTGTCCCCTGGGAGGGCGTAGAGGTGCGTGGTGATCGACGCGATCTCTTGCTGTAGGAGGGCGTTCGAGCGCGAGTTGCCAGGCCCGCCGGGGAAGAGCGTATCGCCGACGAAGGCATGCTTGCCCGTCACAAAAGTCGTGCTGCCCGGAGTGTGGCCCGGGACGCTGATGGCGCGGAAGCGGAGGCCGCCCACGCTGATCTCGTCGTCGTGGGCAACCGCCACGTCCAGTTGGCCGGGCTTGAGCCAGGGCTCGCGGGCGTCGGCGTAGACCTTGCAGCCGTACATGGCGCGCAGGCCTTCGATGGCTGGCGTGTGGTCACCGTGTGAATGCGTGAGCAGGATCGCGGAGGGCCGTACGCCAGCGGCCTCAGCGACGGCGGCGTTCTCGGCAGGCTCGCCCGGCGCGTCGATGAAGGCCGCTTCGTTCGTCACCCGGTCGACGACCAGATAGATGTTATTCCCGAAGCCCACGGGCCCGACCGTGTATACGATCAGGTCGCCGTCTTCGATCCGTTCCATAGATAGAGCCTCCGATTGGTTCAAATTCTAGGGCTGCGCAGGGGCGATGGGTAGCGGTAACCGACATGGGGCCACCGGCAGGTGGAACGTGCGGCCATCTGCCGAGTGATTCTGTCCCACCGCGGCCAGTCTGGCGCCGGCGACGAAAAATTTCGAGAGTTGGGCGTGTGCTCACCGCACGGAAGGCATGAGTTGCTGGGTGTGCTCCGTGTGAGTTGACGGGAGGCTCTGACGGCGGAATTTGGGACGGTTGGGCTCGTGGCGCGGAGCACACGGGGGTCATGTGTTGGTGGTGAGTGGGTTGTGAGGCAAGGGGTAATGAGTTGGTCGTGAGGGGATACTGAGGTGGTTCAAGCGGTGGGCGGCGGTTAGGCGGCGTCATAGGCGTCATGGTGGAGCGGCGGCTGGCGAGGACGAAGCGGGCGTTGGCGCGCTGTGACGGCGGGCCGAAGGGCGGTACGCGGGCGACGCGTTGATCGAGCATGGCTCGCCTGGAGGGTAAGGGCGCCGACGGACCCGTCGCTCGGCCGCTCCGGGCTCTGTTCGGATCGGGGGTGCGAATTGGTAGGGAGAGGGCTCTCGATCACCACTTGGACTCGTACACCCAGTTCATGGCAAGGCCGGCCGCAAGGACCGCGCCGAAACGCATGTGCAGCTGGGCTGTGTGAAAGAGGGCGAAGTTCAGCTTCTTGGGGCTGCCGCCCGCCCGGACGATCTTGAAGATGGGCCGGATCAGGGGGAGCGTCGCGAGGGCCACGAGGGCGAACCACGGCAACGCCTCAACGGCGGCGGCCACGACGAGGGCGACGTAGGCGGCGACAAGCAAGGCATACATCTCGCGGTTCGCCCACGTCCGGCCGACGATCGTCGCCACCGTGCGTTTGCCGACTTCACGGTCGTGTTCGATGTCACGCAGGTTGTTCGCCTGAAGGATGGCGGTGACGAGAAACGCGATCGGCAGCGAGGCGACCCATGGCTCCCAGTCCCAGCGCTCAAGCTGGACAAAATAGGCGCCAACCACCATCACGGGGCCCATGAACACGAAGACCGTCACTTCGCCAAGGCCAATGTAGGCGAGGTGGATTGGCGCCCCTGTATAGAGGAAGCCCGCGAGGAGGCTGGCGAGCCCGAGCCAGACGAGTTCCCAACTCGTGAGCGCACAGAGGATGAGGCCGATCCCCGCCCCGGCAACGAAACAGAAGATGCCCACGAAGAGGACCGACTTCGGGGCGACCACGCCACGCTGGATAAAGCCGGCGGGGCCAAGGGCGCCGGCGCCATCCGCCCCTTTGACATGGTCGTAATAGTCGTTTACGAGATTTGTCCCAGCATGGATGAACACGGACCCCGCAAGCGCAAGGAGCGCGACGAGCCAATCGAAGTGCGCTGGGGCGGCGATCAGGGTGCCGACGACGACCGGAACGATCGAGGCGGTGAAGGAAAACGGCCTAGAGGCGGCGAACCAGAGCTTGAGGGATTGCATCACCCACGCAGCCTAGGGCACCGTGGCGACACCCGGAAGTGGGGCGGCCCACATTCGTCTTCGGCTTGCAATTGCCAGCAAATTCGGATACTCCCGTGGGCGGACTGTCCGTCTCGGGCAGTTGCGACGCTGCCAAGGTTTGCGGTTGAGCGAAACCCGGGTGGTATAGTGATCCTTCCAACGCTGGCGGGGAGCGTTGCTGCCTGGCGGCGGCGTGCGTTGGGCCTCCCTCCCCGTCCATCCCAACCGGCGAAGGACGGTCACATGACCGAACCGCTCCACGTCGAACAGTTCGCGATCGTAGAGCGCGAGCCCGTAGACCGTGGCCCAAACGCAGGGATCTTCACAGGCAAAGGGCCGGCGGATGACCGCGCTGAGCTCTTCATGCTGGCTGAAGGCACGACTCCCGCGGGCGACGCCTTTGCTGGCCACATCGTCACGGCCGCGGGGCAGGCCTTCGCGACGCTCGACATGAGCCTGACCGGGGCGGTCCGCCGCATCTTCGCCGACGCCGCCCGGAGCCTGGCCGATTGGAACGCCAAGAGCATCGCACAGCACCGGGTCGACCTCGGGATCACCGCCTTGGCTCGTCGCGGGGACCAAGCCGTCTTCGCGCAGGCTGGACCTGCGGTGGCTTTCCACCGCTCCCGCCGGGGCCTCACCGTGTACTACCCGGATCAGGCCCACAGCGCCGCGCTCGGCGCGGCCGAAATCCCTGAACCCCAGCTCCTCCGCGTGGAAATCGCGCCGGGCGACCGGCTGCTGCTGCTGACGACGAACGCGATGCAGGCCCTCGACGACGAACTGATCGACGGCATCCTCCGCTTGCCAACGGATCAGGTGCTTCGCAACGTCTTTCGCCGCCTTCAAGGGCAACGGAACACGACGGTGATCTTCCTCGCCAACCCAGTGGCGCCGCAGCTCGCGCGCCGCCCGGCCAGTGTCGACAGCGTGATTGACGCGACAGGCCCAGCCGCCCGTGCTCTTGTAGCGGCCGCGCCAAAGCCGCCGCCTGTCGAGGCCTCATACCAGCCAAGTCTGTTCATCGAGCCGACGGCCGAGGACGCCATCGAACTCGTCCGGCGTCAACTCGTCGAGATTCGGGCGAGACGCGAAGAAACGGTCGCCCTTGCGCCAGTGATGCGGCTGGAAAGCGTGGCCCCGTTGCGCCGGGCGGCCGGCGAAAACACGCTCGCCCGCCTCGCCGCTGAGCGGCGCGCTCGCGCGGCGGTGGCCCAGAGCACCATTCATGCGGGCTATCGCGGGCCCGCCTGGCGGCCTCCGCCCACCCCGGAGGGCCCCGCCAGCGACAGCATCCGCCGTCGTCGCGCCGAAAGCTTCAGCCTCGGACTCGTGCGAGACGACGTCCCGGCCTTGCCGGCGCCGAACCTCGACGGGGCGCCGCTGGTCCACGAACTCGCCGATGACCGTCGTACCCGTTCAGCCGCGCTCGGCGCGGTCGCGGAGGCGATCGCGGGCGAGAACGCCGCCGTCGTCACAACGGGGGGCATGCTGATCCGCGTGCGTGAGAACCCGAGTGGACGCATGAAGGGCAGCGGCGTGCTCGACTCCGGCGGCGGCGGCCTGTTGGGCAAGCTGCCGCCGACCTGGCTCATTATCGCCGCCGGACTCAGCGCCCTCCTCGTCATCGTTGGAATCGTCGCGATCCCACGCATCATCAGCAGCCAAGACGACCTCCGCCTTGCCCAGCTGGTGGACCAGGCGCAACGCCAACTCGCGACCGCGCAGGTTGTCCAGGACCCCGCTGAACGCCGGGCAGCCCTCACAGACGCCCAGGGACTCCTGCTCGAAGCTCGGCAGCGCGACGGTTCACAGGTAGTGGCCGACCTCCTGAAAGAGGCCACTGAAGCAATCGCAGCCATGGACGCAATCGTGGCGCCAGCGAAGGTCGAAACGCTCGCCGACCTGACGCAGTTCGGCGAAAAGCCGGTGGCCGCGGCCCGGCTCACTATCGGGACGGATGCCGCCTTCATCCTCGACGGCAACAGCGGCCAAATCATCAGCGTCCCGCTCACCGGCGCCGAACGGCGGATCGTCTATACCGAAGACAAGGACACCAAACGGGCCAAGCCGGCAGCGATGGTTTGGGTGGACGGCGACGACCTTGGCGAGCCTTCCCTCCTCATCGTTGACGTGGCAAGCGCCTTCTGGGCGTACTCGCCCAGTCTCGGCCTCCGGTCGGTGCCGGTAGGCGGTCCAGCGGGCATGGAGGTTACCGACATCGCGATGTTCGGCCGAGACCTGTACGTCCTGGACGCGGCCCACGGGGCCGTCTATCGGCTTAACCCCGGCAGGTCGGCGTACGTGGCGCCGTTTCGAGCGCTCGAGACCCCAGACCTCAGCGCCGCCCGCCGCCTGACGGTCAACGGCGAGATTGTTACCGCCGACGAAGGCGGGCGGATCCGGCGGTTCTCCGGCACACTTTCCTTGATCCTGAGCGAAGCGGGCATCGACAAGCGCTTGAGCGTCGCGGCGACGCCGTTCCCGCTATCGACGAACGGGGATCTGGCTGTGCTCGACGCGGCCAACGATCGGATCGCGGTCTTCCGCCGGGACGGTGTCTTCGACCGGCAATACAAGTCCAAGGACCTCACGGAGATCGGCGCCTTCACGGTGAGCGAGGGCGTCCCGTACGTCTTTAGCGGCGGCAAGCTGCGCCGGATCACGTGGTGATGGCGCTCGATCCGCGACGCAAAGGTACTTCCCCTCGCCCGGCGTAGCTGGCATACTAAAGCTCTCAAGAGACGCGTCGCAGCGAGGGAATGAGAGAAATGGTAGATTTCGCCGCCACGGCGGTCCGGCCGTCCCTCGGCAATCGCGCTGGGATGATGGGCCTGCGCGCCCTTGGCGCCGTGCTGACCGCGGTCGGCGTCATCGGCCTGTTCCTCCCGCTGCTTCCCTCGACGGTGTTCTTCCTCGGCGCCGCGGCCTGCTTTGGCCGAAGCTGGCCGAGCGCCCACCGCTGGCTCACCACGAACCGCCTCTTCGGCCGCCAATTGCGCGAGTACCAACAGGAAAAGGGCGCCACGCTCGGGACGAAGGCCTTCTCCGTGGCGACCTTGTGGCTCGGCATGGGCGCCAGCGCCTACGCGCTCCAGCCCGCCTGGTGGGTCGACGCGATTCTGGCGACGGTGGCCGTGGCGGTGACCTGGCACCTCGTCGCGCTCAGGACGCTTCGCAGCCGCCCATAGGTGGACAGCCGGCGCCGAAGTTCCCTCCGACATTGCCCCTCGGCCTCGGTTGCACAGCGAATGGCTGAACCGGCGTCCGGTCGGCCGGTCAGAGAGGTTGGTGGATGAACGGCCGGTACTTCGGTTGGGGGACCTGCTCGCCACGTTGGCGGGCGGCGGCAAGCCAGTTCTCCGTCGCAATCCGGACTTCCGTCAGCGCATGCTCCGGGCTATCACCCAGCGCGGAACAGAAGACGAGATCTGGGACGTCGGCGACGTACCAGTCGTCCTCCTCGCTGAAGAAGATATTGATATGGTAATCACGCATCGGAGTCCTCCAGATGTAACCCGGGTAGCTCGATGAGCTTGAGCCGGTCAACGCGAGACACTTACGGGGCCACGCCTTACCATGGCGCCACTATGATTGGTTTGGCGTTCGCGATTATTGGCGTCTTGACGCTCATTGGCGTGGCTGCGGCGGTCCTCGGTTTCCGCGAAAAGTAGCCAACGGCCCGTCCGGGCGGTTGCCCCGCGCGGCTTCGACTTGTAGAGTCCGGCACACGACCGGGCGCTTCGCCGCGTCCGCTGAGATTCTATGCTGAAAGTGGTGCATACCATGACCAACGTCCTGCTCGTCCACAAAGGCCACGCGTTCGATTTCAACAGCTTCTTCGGCATGTGGAACGCCCTGCCCGGCGTCACCTACACGGCCGTCGAACAGCCGGCCGCCCAGGTGATGCTGCGCCCGGAGAACATCGCCGACTACGATGCCGTCGCCTTTTATGACATGTGGGCGGTGGCGCCAGGCCCTGATGGCGCCTTCGTGGCGCCCCCGGACGATTACCGCCGCAGCATTGAGGCGCTCCTTGACCGGGGCGTGGGCCTGGTGCTCCTCAACCATGCCCTCGTCCAGTGGCCGGGCTGGCCGCTCTGGCGGGAGATCAGCGGCACCTCGTTCGCACTCCGGGAAACGACGATCAACGGCGTGACCGTGCCCGGCTCGGGCTACCGGGGCGGGGGCGGCGAACCGCACCGCAACGCCGCGCACTTCCTCAACGTCGTTGCCAAGGGTCACCCCGTAATGGAGGGCCTCGGCGACGGCTTCGAAATTACGGACGAGATCTACACGAAGACGAGCGGGTTTGAGTCCAACCCCGACATCGTGCCGCTGATGCGGACGAACTACCCGATGGCACAAGCGAACTTCAACCCGCCGCCCATGGCGCCCCCCGAGGAGAAGGCGCGCTGGAACCATCCCGATGGCAGCACGCTCTTCGTGTGGGCGAAGCGGACGCGAAACAGCCCCGTGGTCGCGATGGATAGCGGCGATGGCCCCGCGGCCTACGACAGCCCGGCCTTCCGGCGCTTGCTTACGAACGCGGTGACTTGGGTGGCCTCGCCCGAGGCGAAGGCCTGGGCGCGGGCGCGATAAGGGGCGGGACGGGCCGCAAAACGGAACCGTGACCGGTAGGGAGCGGCTCTCAAGCGCCAAAGCTGCTCCTACCGGTCGCGGTTCCGGAGCGGTGAGCCTTGCCGGTTGACGACGTAATCAATCGCGGCGGCACGGTTCTCCTCCGTCCAAAGGTATCGGGTGCTGCCATGCCTAACCCAAAGGCGAGTCCGCTCCGGTGGGATAAGGTTCATGGCGCGCAACGCTTGGGTGGCATTGGCCTTGAACGCGGTGAGGACTCGTTCGGGCGTCACGTGCGCGGAGACTACGACGTGGACGTGATTCGAGCGGACGTTGGCTGCCTCAAGGCTCCAGCCACGACGCATGCTCGTGTCCACAATCGCGCGCTCGATCGCGGGAACCATGACCGCTGAGATGCGAAACGGGGCCTCGTGCAGGTGCGCGCCGATGGTGAACCGCTCCCAGGCTGGCTGGGGCTCGATCAGCGGTGAGTCGTAGGCCTGGTGAGCGCGGTCCACCGATCCGCGGGCGTCACCTCGGAGCCAGGTCCCGTACGTCCGCCAAGTAATCAGGTAGGCCATGGGCTCACTCATCGGCACACCTTAACGGAACCCGTTCCATGTACGGTTACCACTGCGTGACGATGACCAAAGCCGCTCCCTACCGGTCGCGGTTCCGTTGCAAGTCCGTTGCAGGTACGGCTACCGCGGCGTGACGATGATCGCTTTGGCGCAGGTCAGAGCGAAGAGGAAGAGGCCCGTGGGGTCCTTGTCGACGACCATGCCGGTGGCCACGTCGCCGGTGGGGCAGAAGACCGGTCGAAATTCGCTGCCGCCGGCGCCGCCGACCTGTTTCGCATCCTTGGTCGTGCCGGCGGTCGAGCCATTCTCGCTGAACTGGGTGCAAATCGGCTTGAGGGCGTCAAAGAGGTTGCCCGTGCGGCCACCGAAGCCCGTGACGGCCCAACCAGGGTCGCACGCCGAACTCGTCGCCACGGCGCCGCCATTGAAGCTCTCCGGCGTGGTGTTGGAGGTGGGGACGGTCGGGCCGCTGGTGACGATCGCCAGCCGGTTCGCGCTCGGGATCGAGAGGACGCGGCACTCGCCTTCGACGAACGAGACGTAGGGTGGCGCGCCGGCCACGCCGATGCGGATGCCAGTAAGGATGAACCCGCCGGGGCAATCAAGCTTTAGCTCGCCCATTTCCGACTTGTAGACGGAGCCCGTGAAGCGCGCGGTGGCGGCCGTATCGGGGACGAGTGTCGGGATTGGCGTCTTGGTCGGCACGGCCGTTGTTGGCGGCGGCGTGGTCGCGGTCACCGATGGCGTGGCCGGGGTTGTGCTGGTCGCGGCCGTAGTTGGCGCCGCCGAAGGGGCAGCCGTCGTAGCCGCGGCCGTCGCCTGAGTCGCTGCGGTGGTCGCTGCCGTGGCGATGGCTGTCGGCGTCGGGTCGCCATCGCCGTCGGCCTTGCCGCCACCGAAGCCATCCTTGATGTTGGCGCAGACGCCGGTGTCGCGGCTGCAATTGTTCGCGATCCCATACGCCCCGCCGCCCAAGCCAGCGAGGACGAGCAGCGCCAGGACTGGACGCTTCCACACCTGAAGAGGAGGCCGGTAGGTCAGGGTCCCGTCGATCCGGCTCGGCGCTTGCTTGCTCCCCGTCAGCCGGGCGATGACGTGGAACGGGGTCGCAACCTCCTTGCCGAAGCGCTTGCCGCTCTTGCGCTTGACCTTGAGGGTGATCCTGCGAGAATCGCCCGGCGCCAGCGGTGGCACGGCGGGCAGCTCGTACTCCAAGATCGCCTCGTCGTCCAAGACTTCGATCGCGACCGGCGCTGTGGCGTTGCCTTTGTTGACCAGGGTAAGCGTGAAATCGCGTTTCGCGCGGAGGGGGTGCATCGAAGCCTCGATGGCCTCGATCGGCAGGACCGTGAACTCGCCGACTGAACGCACCTCCATCTGGTGTTGGCGCGACTGGACGACGACGGTGAGCTGATGCGGCCCGGCCGTCGCCTCGGGACCGTCGGGCGGGCGGATGACGATCGTGACCTCTTCGCGGGCGCCGGGGAGCAGCGAGAGGCGCGCTCGCGTGATTTCGACCCAGGCGGCTGGCACGTCCGCCACCGCGAGCGAAACCTCGTCGACGACCGTCCCGCGATTCTGAATCGCTACGGTCGCGGACGAGGACGCGCCTGGCTGGACCGGCGTTGTTGGCGAGACAATCGTGACCCGTAACCATTGCCGTTGGGCGTCGCTCTCCGGCGGTGGCGGGGGTGGGGCCACGACCCGCGGGCCTCCGCCACGGTCAACGGGCGGGACATTCACCGGCGGGACAATCACGGGCGGCACGACCGGCGCCGCCGCCATGCGGAAAGTCGCTTCGCATTCGCCGAACTGCAGCTTGGCGCCGGGGGATACCAGAGCGCGTTCCCCCGCGGCGAGGGGCCGGCCGTTGACCGCCGTGCCCGTATTGGAGGAAAGGTCCTCAACCATGAGCTGACCGCCCTCGACGGTCAGCCGGGCGTGACGCCGGGCAACCGAATAGTGCGGGATCACGATCTGGTTGCCATCGGCCTTGCCGACGATCGCGCTCGTGAAGTCGACCGGATGCTCACGGACCTGCCCGTCGGGGGTTTGGATGCGGAGGACGCCGATGTCAGCCATGCCTCTCCCTGTGCTCGCCTTTCGGGAGTAAGGACGTCGTCGAACGGTAGCTTAGCGCCCGGGCTGGATGGCCGGGATCCGCTGCGCGATGGCGAGGACGGCCGCCGACGCCTCTTCGACGCGGAGCACGTCTGTGTTGATCACGAGGTCGTAGTTCGTCGGGCCTTCATGGTCGAGGTTGTAGAAGCGCCGGAAGTAGTCGGCGCGAGACTTGTCGGAGTTCGCCACCAGTTCGCTGGCTTTGCTCGGCAGGACCTTCTGGTCGCCGGCCACGCGGTTGATGCGCGCCTTCGTGGAGGCGGTGACGAGGACGCGGATGAGGCCCATTGTCCCGGCGAGCGGGATGCTCGCGCCGTGGGCGACGATGACGACCTCGCCCTGCTCCGCCACTTCCTTGATGACGTCGACGATGAGTTGCTCATAGGTCGGGCCAGCTTCGAGCATGACCGCGATCGGCTCGGGCGCGCCGCCGATCGCCATGGAACCGGCGCCGACGCGCGCCATGTTCTCGAGGATTCGGGCGACCAGCCCCTTGCGTTCTTCGACCCGTGAGAGTTCCTGGGGGCTCGCGCCGGCGAGCTCAGCGGCACGATCGATGATCTCCGAGTCGACGTACTTCCAGCCGAGGGCGGAGGCGAGGCGGCTTCCGAGATCCTCGCCTCCTGCGCCGAGGGTGCGAGAGATCGCGATGATCGAACAGTTCATGGGGGCTTCTCCGGTACGGGTGTGTCGTACTGTTTATACACGGCGGCCCGGCCAGCGGCGATTCCACGATCAGGTCGCCAGGAACTCCCGCACGGCCGCGGCGAACGCCACCGGCTGATGCAGTGGCGCCTGGTGGCCGGCATCGGGGATCACGACGCCGCGCCCGCGGGGCAGCCGTTCAACCATCTGGGCCTGGATCTCGGGGCTGAGCACCTTGCTCTTTTCGGCTCGGATGACGAGGGTCGGGCAGGTGATGTGTTCGAGGCTTTCCCAGAGGTACGGGATTTCGACGAGCGCGGCGCGGCCGGTCGCCTGGTTGATGTGCGGGTCGAAGCGGAAGACCAAGTTCCCGCTCGGCTCGTCCAAAGTCAGCGAGGACATCAACTGGCGCATGAGGAACTCGGGCGATTGGCCGGGGTAGAGGTTCGCAAAATAAGCGAGCGCCTCCTCCTCGGTCGGGAAGCCCGGCGCCGAGCGGGCTTCGCCGGTGCTCTTGCGGATGCCGCGTGCGCCCTGTTCCGCCATCTGCGGGCCCATATCGGCCAGCACAAGATGCTTCAAACGGTGACTATGCTCTCGCGCGTAGGCCATCGCGACGCGGCTGCCGATACTGTGAGCGACGAGGTCGAAGGCTTCAAGGTCGAGTTCTTGGACGAGGGCACGGAGGTCCATCGCGAAGGCCCAGACGAGGTAACCGCCGGGGGCGTGGTCTGTCTCGCCGTGGCCGCGGAGGTCGGGCGCATAGACGGTGTAGTCGGGCCGGAAGCGGTCGGCGATATGCTCCCAATAGCGGCCGTTGTTCATGAGGCCGTGGAGCAGCACGACCGGGTCGCCCTCGGGGTCGCCCCAGCGGATGTAATGGTGCCGGAGGCCGTGGAGGGTGAGGTAACCGTCTTCGCCGTGTTCAGTCATCGTGGGCCGATTATAGGGGATGAGGACGCGCAAGTGATTCGCTCTGTCCAACAGGCCCAGCGATCGTTAGGATTGCGCCAACGCCAGAGGAGGCAATTCACACATGGCTGACCATCCACTCCCGAGCGAGGCCGAGGTCATCGGTTATCTCAACAGTTGCAGCAACTGGGGCCGCTGGGGGCCAGACGACAGCGCCGGCACGATCAACCTGATCACGCCCCAAGTCCGCAAAGACGCCGCGGCGCTCGTCCAGACGGGACGGGCGATTTCGCTTTCGCGACCCTGGAACACCGCCGGTGGCCCGGGCAACTGGAACCCGGCCCAACACTACCTTCGTTTCAGCTCCGCCGCGGCGGTCGACTACATCGGCATCCTCTTCCACGGTTACGCGACGACGCACGTCGACGCGCTCTGCCACATCTTCTGGGAAGGCAAGATGTGGAACGGCAAGCCCTACACCGATGTCACGCCCGCCGGCGCGCGTTCCGGCTCAGTCGATGCCTGGTCGACAGGGATCGCCACGCGCGGCGTCCTTATCGATATCCCACGCTTCCGCGGCGTGCCGTTTGTGGACGCGGACAACCCCGTCCGGGGCTGGGAACTCGAAGCCGCCGCCAAAGCCCAGGGCCTCAAGCCGCGCTCTGGCGACGCGGTCCTCATCTACAGCGGCCGCGAGAAGTTCTATGCCGCCAATCCCCAAGCCGTGCCGGGGCTGCGCCCGCGGCCGGGCGTCCACGCCGACGTCTGCCCTGTGCTCAAGCAGTACGACGCCGCGCTCCTCGGCTGGGACCAACTCGACGCGGAACCGTGCGGCTACCAAGCGTTCGACACCGCGCCCGGCGGTCCGGTGCACGTGATCACGATCGTCTACATGGGCCTGCCGTTGCTCGACAACGCGCTGCTGGAGCCGCTCGCCAACGCCTGCGCGGAAGAAGGCCGGTGGGAGTTCATGCTGACGGTCAACCCGCTCTACATTCGCGGCGGCACGGGTTCGCCGGTGAACCCGATCGCGGTGTTCTAGCCGGCGGCATGCCGTCATAGGGATCCGGTGGGCCTCAGATCAGCGCCCACCGGCGCTCCCCGAGCGGCTAGGGGCCGCATACCGTAAGGGGACATTCCTCGAACGGTGAAACGACATGCAACTTGGAACCCACGCCGACACCCTCACGGCCTATGCGGATGCCCTCCGCAGCTGGGATTCGCCTGGCAGGGTCGTCTCGGTCGCGCTCGACCTCCGCGGTCGGGGCGACGCGCGCCCGGCGGCCTACACGCTCCTGACCGAAGCGCTCTCCGCTGTGGGGTTCCCGCCTGTTCACCCCCTCGGCGAGCAGATCGGAACCGCCGTCCGAACGGCCAAGGCGGACGGCGCAGAGGGCCTGTTCATCGCGTCCGACGCCGAAGGCCGGTATTGGGTCGAAGTCGCCACACCGTGGCCGCCCCGCAACGACGTTCGAGTCGGCGACGCTCCTTGGCTCGTCGAAGTTGAACGGCTGCGGTATCTGTCGGGCCAGCCCGTCGTGGTCGTTGACGTCGAGCTCCACTCCGCCCATATCACGCGGATTGCGGCGATGGCCGCCCAAACGGCCGAGTCGATCCACGACCCGCGCGGAACGCGCTCCGTCCACGGGCGCACCGCCACCGAAGGCCGTGGCGATGCGGGGACCGGGCTCGGCGGGCACTCGCGCAACCGCGCCGATCACATCGTGGAGGAGCACCGCACGGCCGCCGGGCGCGACGCCGCACGTGCCATCGAGAGCTTGCTGCGGAGTGGCGACCTACTCGTCGTCGCCGGCGTGGCCGAGGCGCGGGCGCATCTGCTCGCGGAGTTGCCGCCGCTCGTCGCCCAGGCCGCACTGACGCAGCACGCGCCCGGGCCGGAAGCTGACCGGCACTGGCCGACCGCGCTCGCCTTCGCCGCCTCCGAGCGCTGCCGGGTCGAAGCCGGTGACGCGCTTGCCGGGTCGTGGGTCAGGAATCCGGGCTCGTTCGTGCGCGGCGTCTCCGGCGTGGCGGAAGCCGCGAGCCAGATGAAGGTCGCCGAACTGGTGATTCACGAGGATGCAGTCGCCCATTGGGGAACAGCTCTGGACGCCCGCCGCCACGCTGGCATCGGCTCCGACGAAGCGATCAATCGCGCCCTAAGGGCGACCGTGTCGAGCGGCGGCATCGTCGCCTTCTGCCGCTGGCCGAAGCTGCTGGAAGAACACCAGGGCGTGGCCGCGCGGCTGCGGTGGTAGCGATCAGGTCGGCAGGGACGTCCTCGCGCTGCGCCCGACGGCCGCCACCGCCAAGGCTGCTGCGAGGGCGCAGATGGCCATCGCGAAGAGGACGACCGGGACAGCGCCAGGCCCACGCACGGAGATGACCAACCCCACCAACGCCGGGCCGCCGACGCCGCCCAGCGTCGAGGCCCCGATCACGATGGCAGTCGCATCCGTGGCATCGTGCAGCCGTTCGTGCAGCCACGCGATGCCCGTCGGGAACACTGGGGCGATCGCGAACCCCGCGGCGGCGAACGCTACCGCCAAGATCGGCGCGATCGGCGTCAGCATCATGCACCCAACGCCAGCCGCGAGCCCGCCGACTACCAGGCGGCCGGCGGGGACGTGGACCACCAAGGGCCGCGGCGACGAAACGGCCCGCCGTAAAGGCGGCCCAAAATCCCGCTGTGGCGCCGGCGCCAGAGGCTTCGCCGCGGCCATAGTGGTCGACCAAGTAGGTCGCCTCCCAGCCGCCGACGCTCGCTTCGAGCGCCACATAGCAGATGAAGAGCGCACAAAACGCTGGGACAACGAGTGCTGCGGCGCGCGTCACATGGGATTCGGCGGCCAACCGTCTCGAGATGGGCTGGCAGATCCCGAGGGCGAACGGCGCCGCCACCACCGTCAGGAGGCCGCAGGCGACGAACGGGATCCGGAATGAGTTCGACGGCAGCAAGGAGACGGCGAGCGGCCCGAGGATTGCGCCGACGCCGAAGCAGGCATGGAGCACGTTCAGCATTGACGGGGCTCGTGGCCCGAAGGCCTGCGGAAAGGCGTTGTTGAGCCCGACATCGAGGCCGCCAGAACCGAGCCCGACCAGGAGCGCGGCTGTCACCGCGACCCACCAGGCCGGGGCCGCGGCGATCAGGAAACAGCCGGCGGCGAGCGCTTCTCTCGCCGCCGCCATCTGCGCCTTGGCCGGCACACGGCGCACAAGGAGGCCTGAAACCACGATCGAGGCGAAGGCCCCTGCGAACGACGCGCTGAGCAGAAGCCCGCCGCCGCCGCTGCCAACCTGGAAGCGGTCGCGGATGTCCGGCAAGGCCGCGCCCTAGATCGCCTGCGCCGCACCGAAGGCAATCACCAGCCCGAACGAACCGAATGCGGCTGAAGCGAGCGCGGGCTTGGCCATCGGCACCGTGGCCATGCTAAAGCGCGGCGCCGGGAGGCGCCTGCGCTTCGGTCCCGGCGGTCGTTGGAGCCCGGCGCGTCCGCGGAGCCGGCAATCCACCTTCCAGGATGACTAACGGCCGGCCGGCGCCGGCTCCCCGCGCAGCGCGCCGTACTTCGCCCGCGCCTTTTCGCGCAGGTGCGGACGGTAGCCGGTCGGGAAGATCTCGTCGGCGCCCGTGTAGTCCCGCAGGATTTGGCGAGCGACCGTGACCTTGTGCACTTCCGTCGGGCCATCGGCGAGCCCGACGTGGTAGCTGTTGATGATCAGATCCGTGAAGGGCATATCGGTCGAGATGCCGAGCGAGCCGTGCACCTGAAGCGCGCACGAAGCGACGTCGTGGAGCACCTTGGGCATCGTCGCCTTCACCGCAGAGATGTTCTTACGCACCTTCAAGTAGTTGTTG
The DNA here is from genome assembly GCA_945861295.1 of bacterium. Classification (GTDB taxonomy): domain Bacteria; phylum Chloroflexota; class Dehalococcoidia; order Tepidiformales; family Tepidiformaceae; genus CAMAUF01. Next base: position 19,542 of record CAMAUF010000001.1, read on the forward strand.
TGATGATCGATCAACCAGGCCGTCTCCAGGACCAGCAGGCGGAACTGGCGCAGTTGGGTCCAAGAATCCGAAATCATCTGCTGCACCAGCTGCTTCTCACCGAGCATTTCGCCCTTGGTGGTTCGCGAAAGGGCGCGTTCGCACATCAGGTCGAAGCACTTCTGCGCCTGCGCGACCGTACGCATGGCGTGGTGGATGCGGCCGCCGCTGAGGCGCGTCTGCGCGACTTTGAAGGCGTCGCCTTGGCCGCCGAGCATGTTCTGGCGCGGGATGCGGACATCGTTATAACGCATGTGGGCGTGGCTGGGGTCAGCCTCGCCGTGGAAGCCGAGGTTATGGATGATCTCGATGCCCGCCGTCTCGGCCGGGACGATGAACATCGACATCCGGCGGTGCGGGGCGGCGTCGGGGTCGGTGACGGCCATGGTGATGTAGAACGAGGCGTGCTTGGCGTTCGAGGAGAACCACTTCTCGCCAGCGATCACCCAATCGTCGCCATCGGCGACAGCCTTCGTGCGGAACTGGGTCGGGTCAGCCCCGCCTTGGGGCTCGGTCATCGAGAAGCAGGAAACGATCTTGTTGTCGAGCAACGGCTGCAGGTAGCGTTCCTTCTGCTCGGGCGTGCCGTAGTGTGCGAGGATTTCGGAGTTGCCGGTATCGGGCGCTTGCGCGCCGAACACGGTTGGGCCGAAACGGGTTCGGCCGAAGAGTTCGTTCATGAGCGCGAGCTTCACTTGGCCGAAGCCCTTGCCGCCGAGTTCGGGTCCGAGGTGACAGGCCCAGAGGCCGCGCCGCTTGACTTCGGCCTGAAGCGGGCGGACCAGCTCTTCGAAACGGGGCTGGCGGAGATTGGCGGCGCTTTCGAGGACGAACTCCAGCGGCTCGACCTCCTCGCGAACGAATTGGTCGATCCAATCGAGTTCAGTCTGGAACTCGGGGTCGGTCATAAATCCCCAGGCCATCGTGTGCGCTCCGTCCGGCCCAGCGGGGGCCAATGTGTGTGTCTTCGATCTGTACAGGACGGACGCCGTACAGACATGGGTGCTCGGCCCAGCCTTCGCTAACGGCGTGCCAACCGCCTGTGTGCGGCCCGGAAACGCCGCGAGCCCCTCACCCTACCTTCTCGCCAACAGGGAGCGGAGCCGGGGGCGCGACCATGCCGCGCGTCCAGAAGGGGTCGAGCGCTTGCAGGACGTTCGCCTCTTTGGCGCCGCCGACGACCGGTTCGGCCGTCTCCGCCTGCCAGCGGGCGACTTCGGCCTGTTCGCGCGCCTCGTGTTCCTCGGCGGAGGGGCCGGAATCACCATCCAAGATGATGATCCGCTTCGGACGCTGCAGGTTCACTTCGCCTTCTCAAACGACACGTGCAGGTGCCAAAGACCGAGCATGATCCCCGGCTGATGGCTGAAATCGTTCTTCGCTGGCGCGAACGAGAGGCTGTCGAGCCGGTCGAGGAGGCGATCCCAGGCGATGTTCTGCTCCAGCCGCGAGATGCCGGCGCCGGGGCAGACTCGGGGCCCTTGGGAGAAGGTCATGTGCCGACCAGCCGCTGGACGGTCGAGGCGGAACTCGGCCGGGCATTCGAACTGCTCTGGGTCCATGTTTGCGGCCCCGTAGCGCAGGTGCAGGATCGAGCCCTGCGGCACCTTCGTCCCTCGGATTTCGACGTCCTTCGCGGCCATCCGGGTAGAGAGGCCCTGCGTCGGCGCTTGGACGCGGAGCGACTCTTCGACGAAGAAGCGGAGCTGGGCGCGGTCGCCCTTGAGCTTTTGGAAGAACTCGGGGTGGTTGCAGAGGATCTGGGCCTCGGCGGCGAGGGCGTACTGGGTCGTCTCCAAGCCGCCGATGTGCATGCCGAAGACGACGCCGATCACTTCCTGGTCGGTGAGCTTGCGGCCCATGTAGTCGACTTGGGTGAGGAAGGTCGTCATGTCGTCGCCCGGTTCGTTGCGCTTGCGGGTGACCTGGCCCTGGACGTAGGCCATGAACGCGCCGAGGTCCTTCGCGTTCTCCGCCTCTTCTTCGGCGGTCATCAGGTTGCGATGGCCCTTGCCCCAGACGAAGCGGCGCACCTGGGCCTCGCCCCAGGTCTTCAGGATCGGCATGTCTTCGAGCGGGAAGCCGAGGATGTTCGTCATCACGATCTGCGGGAGGAGCGCGGCGAACTCGGTCACGAAATCGATTTCGCCTTTGTCGATCCAGCCGTCGATGAGCTGGTCGACGGTGCGGGTGACCATCTCGCGGTGGCGCGGCGCGCCGGTCGCGCCGACCCACGGGTCGGTCAGCTGAAGGCGATGCTGCTTGTGCATCTCCATGTTCGGGCGGAGCGTGTTGCGGGCCATCGCGTCTTGGAGCGCGCTGCGCTGCTCGCCTTCTTGACGGAAGCCGGCGCCGTAGCTCGGCTGCGGGAAGGTGTGCGGGTCCATGATGATCTCTTCGATGTCGTCGTACTTGGTGATGATGAAGCCGTCGGTATCAGGGCTGGTGCCCTCGCCAGGGATGCGGACGATTGGCCGCTCAGCGTGGAGGATTTCGTAGGCTTCGTGCCAATGTTCCTGTGCGCCGGCGGCGAAGAGGTCGATGTCGTCGAGGTTGACCGGGCAACCGGCGGGATGGGTGGTGGCTTTCGGGATAGCGATGACCAAGGGAGGCTCCTTCGCGCGCGCTGCTGCGGCGCCGACTTTGTTGGGCGCATTCTACAACAACGCGCGCCAGAAGGTTGGCCGTGCAGCCAGTAAGACCGAGCGGCCACGGGGCGCCGCGGCTCAGACGAACTCGAACAGTAATTCGAGGTCGATCGTCACGCCCGGCAGCGATTCGATGGCGACACGGCCCAGGGGCAGCGCGCGCTCGTCGTAGCCGCCATCGGCGCGTCTCACCCAGGCCGTGACCGTGCGCTCGAAGGGGTGGACGCGCCAGATCACGGCGTCGGCGCGTGCGCGATACTCCGGGAACTTCGTCTCCACATCGAAATCGCCTGTCGACGGCGACCAGACCTCGGCCACGAACGGCAACGGCTCGGCGTACTCTTCGAGCACCTTCGTGCCGCGAAATTGGGCCGCCATCGCGACCGGGATAACCGCTACATCAGGGATGCGATAGCCGCCAGCCGCCGTCTGCACATGGCCCGCTTGGGAACGGACGCGGTACCGCCGCCGGTCAAGCTGCATCCCCAACTGGAGCGTCAACTCATAGGCGGCGTCGTTGTGGGGCATGGTCATGGCGGGCCTCTGGACGAGCCGGCCGCAGACCAATTCCCACTTCTGGTCGTCATCTTCGAGCACGAGGCGGCGAAAGGTTTCGGCGGTTACCGGCATATCCGCAGCTTACACCGACCCGGGGCTCGAAGAGGGCGGCGCCTCAGACGAACTCGAACAGCGCCTCAAGGTCGATGGTCACGCCCGACAGCGATTCGATGGCGACACGGCCCAGGGGCAGCGCGCGCTCGTCGTAGCCGCCATCGGCGCGTCTCACCCAGGCCGTGACGGTGCGCTCGAAGGGGTGGATGCGCCAGATGACGGCGTCGCCGCGGGCGCGATACTCCGGGAACTTCGTCTCCACATTGAAGTCGCCTGTCGACGGCGACCAGACCTCGGCCACGAACGGCAACGGCTCGCCGTACTCTTCGAGCAGCTTCGTGCCGCGATATCGCGCCGCACTCGCCACGAGAATGACCGCGACATCGGGGATGCGGTACCCGCCGGCCGGCGTCTGGACGTGGCCCGCCTGGGAGCGGACATGGAAGAGGGCGCGGTCGAGCTGATTGCGGAGGTCGTACGCGAGTTCGAACGAAAGCGAGTTGTGCGGGAAGGACATGGCGGGCCTCTGAATGAGCCGACCGCAGACCAACTCCCACTTCTGGTCGTCATCTTCGAGCGCGAGGCGGCGAAAGGTTTCGGCGGTCACCGGCATATCCGTAGCGTACACGGCCCCGCGGTTGCCAGGGAGTGTTACGCGACGCGCCATGCGGAAACGTCGACCTCTTCGGCCAACGGGAGGAAGAGCGACCGTCGCGGGCCTTCGATTTCGCGCGTGATGTGGCCGCGGCCGGTGGTGTCGTCGGCGAGCAGGATCTCGCCCGCGCCGAGTTGGCGCTTTTCGCCCGAGCCGCACTCAATCTCCACGCGGCCCGTGAGCGTGATTACGAACTGGCGGGCGGGCGCGTTGTGGAAATCGAGCGCGGCCCCGAGCGGCGTTTCACGAAAGGCGACGCCCTTAAGGGGGACGAGCTTGGAGATGCTCCCGTAGGGGCCTTCGCGCAGGGGGACATCGAGGTCTTCGAAGTGCGATTCGTTGTCGGGGCCGGTGTAAATGCGTGTGACGTGCATGCCCCGTAGCAAACCCGAAACGGCCGCCGGCCGCAAGCGGTCCGTCGACGGCCGCACGCGAGGCGATCGACGTGCTCCGGCGGGCTGGGGTACGGTGCTCCGCGTGGACGACACAGCCCCGCAACGGGCCCACGCGAACTTCGTGGATAGCTTCGTGATCCTCGGCGAGCGAGCGCTCGGCGGCGCCGTCATCGACCTCGGCGGGGCGACCGCCGTCCGGACGGGCGTGCCCTCGCCGGAATTCAACCGGGTGTTCCTTTTGGAGGCGGCGGACGAACCAGCCGCGGTCCTGGCCGAGGCGGAGGCCGCCTTCGGCGGGTTGCCGTGGAGCCTGGTCACCCTCCGTGGGCCGCAGCCTGGGTTGCCCGGCGCCATCCGCGATGCGGGCCTCCAGTTCGGGAGGAGCCTGCCGGCGATGCTGATCGGGCTTCCGCGGCGGCCTGAGCGGGCCCTCGACGGATTCGCCGTCCACGCCGTCACCACCCAGGCGGAGGCTGATCTGAGCGTGGACATCCTCGCCGAGGCGTTCGCGACCGATCGCGCCTTCTTCGCGGTCTATGGAGAGGAGGCCGTTTGGCGCGCGCCGCAAACAACGACGCTGCTCGGCTGGCTCGAAGGCGTGCCGGTCGCGACGATCGCGGTCGTCGTCACGCGGGGCGTCGCCGGGCTCGCGAACCTCGGCGTCTTGCCCGCAGCCCGGGGCCATGGGTGCGGCGAAGCGATGAGCCGGGCCGCGATGGAGGCCGGCCTGCGGGCGGGCGCGGACATCGCCTCGCTCCAAGCCACGCGGGCGGGCTTCGCGCTGTATAAGCGGATGGGCTTCCGCCACCTGGCGGACTACCAGATCTGGCATCATCCGCGCGACTGAAGACAAGCGGCCGTGGTCATGCCAGACTGCACATCGCGAATCGCAGGACGCAAATCTCCGCGCCGAGCTTGCCGAGCGGAGGATGAACTTTGGGAGGCAACCAATGGATCGCATCATCCACGCCAGCGCCACCGCCCTCGCTGGGGCGATCGCCGCCAAGGAGGTCTCGTCGCGCGAAGTCGTCGCGGCGCACCTCGCGCAGATCGAGAAACACAACGCCGCGATCAACGCGGTCGTGACCCTCGACGCCGAGCGTGCGCTGGCACGCGCCGGCGAGGCCGACGCCGCCACGGCGCGCGGCGAATCCTGGGGGCCGCTGCACGGCGTGCCAATCACGCTGAAAGATACGTTGGAGACGGCCGGCCTCCGGACGACCAGCGGCTTCGAACCCTTGCGCGACCACATCCCCGCGCGAGACGCCTCCGCGGTGGCGCGACTCAAGGGCGCGGGCGCCGTCCCGCTCGGCAAAACGAACACGCCGACCCTCGCGATGGACTTCCAGACGCACAACCCGATCTTCGGGCGGAGCAACAACCCGTGGGACGTTACGCGGGCGACGGGCGGTTCGAGCGGCGGCAGCGCGGCCTCGATCGCGGCGGGCTTTTCGGCGCTCGAACTGGGCACGGATATCGGCGGCTCCGTCCGCATCCCGGCGCACTACTGCGGCGTCGTCTCGCTGAAGACGACGGAGCGGCGCGTGCCGATGACCGGCCACATCGCGGTCGCGCCCGGCCAGCCGCGCGGCATCCGGCACATGGACACAATCGGGCCGATCGGCCGATCCTTGGACGACCTCGAACTCGCGCTGCGGCTGATCAGCGGCCCCGACGGCATCGATTGGGAAGTGCCGCCACCCGCTTTCCCCGCCGCCGCGAAGCGGGAGATTTCGTCGTTGCGGCTGCTCTGGAGCGACGACCTTGGCGCCATCCGGCCAGATGCCGCGACGCGCGCGACGGTGACCGCGCTGGCGGGCCACCTCGATCGGGCCGGCGCGCGGGTCGAACGCCTGGACGCCTCAAGCTTCGGGCAAGCCGAGGCGCTGGACGCCTTCCGCAGGCTGATCGGCATCGAAATCGCGGCCAGCAACGACCCTCGTGACGCCGAACGCCTTGCCCGCCAATTCCCGGGCGGCGTCGACGCGACGTTTCGCGCCCACGTCGAGCTGCTCGCGCGGCGTGACACGCTGCTGGCCCAGCTCGAAAACCTGCTTGCGGAGTGCGACGCGCTGCTGCTGCCGGTCTGCGTGACGCCGGCCATCCCGCACACCAAGAGCGGCGAGCCAATCACGGTCGATGGCCGGCAGCTCTCGTACTTCGACGCGGGCACGGCCTACACCGCGCCCTTCAACCTCACCGGGAGCCCGGTCGTGGTGCTGCCGGCCGGTCGATCGCCGGAAGGCTTGCCGATCGGCGTCCAGGTGGTCGGGCGAAAGTGGCGCGAAATCGAACTGCTGGGCGTCGCGCGGGCGATTCAGCAGGTGACGGGCCCGGTCGCCGTGCCGCCGGGCTTCGAAGGGGCGAGATAGCGGCGATGCGCGGGCCTGGCGAGCCGGGCCGGAGCGAAAATGGCTTCCTTACGCGGCTCGCTTTGCCAGCCACGCCAGCAGATCGCCGACCACCGCGTCCTTCTCCGGTTCGTTCAGCACCTCGTGGGCGAGCCCTTCGTAGACGTGGATCTCCTTGTCAGCGGTTTGGGCGCGGCCGAAGAGGAGCCGGCTGGCATCGGGGCTGCACAGCGCGTCGTCGGCGCCCTGCAGGATCAGCAGCGGGCAGGTGATG
>CAMAUF010000002.1 GCA_945861295.1 bacterium
GAGGAAGCTCGTCGGCTCGTCGAGCAAGAGGATGCGCGGCTGCTGCGCGAGCGCCAGCGCCACCCACGCGCGCTGACGTTCGCCGCCCGAGAGGCTGGCCAGGGGCCGCCCAGCGAGGCCATCGACATCAGCCGACGCCATCGCCCAGGCCACGGCTTCGGCGTCGGCGGCGGTCGGGCGCTGGAGCATGCCCTGGTGGGGATAGCGGCCGCGCCAAACGAGTTCGCGCACCGTCAGGTCGAGCCCGCCTTCTGGCGATTGCGGAAGAAAGGCGAGCTGGCGGGCTACCTCGCGGGAGCGAAGCGCTCGCAAGTCTGTCTCGCCGAGCAGGACTCGGCCCTGAGCCGGCCGGAGGAGGCGCGCCATGCCTTTGAGCAGCGTGCTCTTGCCGCTGCCGTTCGCGCCGAGGATGGCCACGAACTCGCCGGGCTCAATGACGAGCGAGATGTCGCTGACAGCGGGCGTCCCGCCATAGCCGAGCGTGACATGGTCGAGCGTCAGCCTCATCCGCGCACCTTCACCAGGTAGAGAAGGAAGGGCGCGCCGATGCCGGCTGTCACGATCCCCATCGGGATCTCCGATGGGCTGATCACCACCCTCGCAAAGAGGTCGGCGCCGGTGACGAGCAGCGCGCCCATCAGAGCCGAGGCGGGGATGACGAGCCGGTAATCGTTGCCGACGGCGACGCGAGCGATGTGCGGGCAAACCAGGCCAACAAAGCTGACGAGGCCGCCGATCGCGACAGCCGCGCCCGTCAGGACGCCGGCGACCGTGAGGATCAGCAGCCGCGTACGGTCGGTCATCACGCCCAGCCCGACGGCGATGTCGTCGCCAAGCGCAAGCACGTTGAGCCGCCCGGCGAGGCCGAGAGCGAGCAGGATCCCGCCGCCTACGTAGGGCAGCGCCGCCCACAAATCCTGCCATTCGGAGCCGTACATCCCGCCCGCGAGGAAGCCGAGGCTGGTTTGGACGAAAGTGCGCGAGCTCGAAAGGATGCCGACGATGACGGCGCCGAGGAACGCCGACAAGGCGACACCCGAGAGCGCCAGCCGCACCGGCGAGACGCTCCCTCGCCAGGCGATGACGAAGAGGATGAGGCCGCCGGCCACTCCGCCGGTCGCGCAATACAGGGTCAGCGCCCACTGCGGCGCGCTCGGGTCGACCAAGAGGGCGATAGCGCTCGCGACGCCGGCGGCGGCGGTCACTCCGAGGATCGTCGGGTCGGCGAGCGGGTTTCGCGTCACGCCCTGGAGCAAGGCGCCCGCGACTCCCAGCGCGGCGCCGGCCAGCGCGCCATCCACAACCCTGGGGTAGCGAATCTGCCAGACGACGTTGCGTGCGAAGAGGTCGCTCTCGGAGGTGAGGCCCGCCCAGACTTCGGCTGGGGAGAGCGAGACGGCTCCGAAGGAGAGGTTCAGGAACCCCACCAGCCCGAGCAGGACGACGCCCGCGAGGCAGCAGAGCCAAGCGCGCCGGCCGCCCACGTGGGGACGGCCGGGATCACTCCCGGCCGCCGTTCCCGTCGCTGCGCGGTCCGCCCTTGCCATCATGGCGAGTCTCGCACGCGGGCGTCTAAGCCCCGAACGGTGCTCAGTACGGGCCGACCGAACTGACAGGCTTTCCATTGATAGCGTCCGCGATCGCTTGGAAGGCGAACGCGATCCGAGGCCCCGGCGCCTGGAGGAAGACCTCGAGGTTGAGCTCGATGACTTTGCCACCGGTCACGGCCTTCAGCCCCTTGAACGGCGGGATTTGCGGGACGAGCATGCTCAGCCGCGGCGCCGGTTCAGGCGCGGGCGTGACGGTGAAGATGAAATCGGGGTTGAACTCCAACAGCTTCTCGGGCGCGAGCGTCGTGTAGCCGGGGAAGCCTGGCCCTGAATCCGGCCCGTCCGCGGCCGGGTTCTTCACGCCAAGCTGGGTGAAGACGTCGCCGGCATAGCTCGTGCCCTTGGCGGAATAGAGCGTTTGGTCGCGGCCCGCGATCAGCAGCACCGCCGAGGCCGGCTTTGCGGCGATGGCCGCCTTAGCGTCGTCCCGCGCCTTCGTGATCGCTGTGACCGCTTCCTTCGCCTTGCCCTCCGCGTTGAGCACTTTGCCCATCAAAGTCAGGCCGTCAATGACCTGCTTGAAGTTCTCGGCGCCCGCGAAGATCACCGTGACGCCGAGGCCTTCGATCGGGCCGCGGAGCCGTGGGTCGGCGTGGATGACTGAATCGGCCACGATCAGGTCCGGCTTGAGCGCTAGGATCGCCTCGAAGCTCGGCTGATACGCCGTCCCGACTTCCTTCGCCTGCTTGGCGGCTTCGGGGAAGGCGACCGACTGGCTGCGCCCCACGACGGTCCCGCCGACGGCGTACACGTATTCGACGGCCGTCGGGCTAATCGCGACGATCGTGACCGGCTTCGCCTTGATCTCGACCGAACGGCCGAGCAGGTCGGTGACTTTCACCGGGTAAGCGCTGGCCGGAGCGGCGTTGGTGGCGGAAGCCGCCGCAGTGGTCGCTGCCGCGGTGGTCGCCGTCGCCGCGGTGTCGTCATCATCGTCGCCACCGCAAGCCGCGACGGTGAGCGGCAAGAGCGTCAGTGCCGCGGTTGCGGCGAGGAACCATTTACTTCTCAAATCTCTTATCTCTCTCAAAATCCTGTCGGGATGATAGGGAATTGACCGGTATGGTAGGGAATACACGGCTCTTGTCAAGCGCGACCCGCTGCACTACGGCCCACTGCCGCCGTGCCCGGGCGACGCGATCCGCACATGGCGCGGCAACGGCAGCCGTGGCACCCTTGCAGTCATTGACAGATTGACCGCGAGGAGGCGAGCGTTGGCCAACCACCCGGAACCCAAGCCGTTGCCTGGAAGCCCGAAGGCGATCCCCGGGCCCGAACATGCCATGCTCAAGCTCTCCTACGGCGTCCACGTCATAGGCTCGCACAGCCGCAACGGCGACCTCAACGCCATGATCGCCGATTGGGTAATGCAGGTCTCGTTCAACCCCCGGCTGGTGACCGTGGGGATCGAGAACGACGCGCGGACGCTACGGTTCATCCGCGAGACCGGCGTCTTCAGCGTCAACCTCCTCCACGAAAAGGACGGCGATGTGATCGCGCGCCAGGTTGTGATGCCATCGGAATCGAAAAAGGTTCGAGGCCGGCCGGACGACATGAATGCGCTGGTCTTTAACAAGCTCGAAGGGCTCGACTACGGCATCCACGAAAACGGTTGCCCCGTGCTCAACTCGCAGCTCGGCTGGTTCACCTGCGAGGCCGAGCAATACATCGTGACCGGGGACCATACCCTCGTCGTCGGGCGCGTCACCGACGGCGAGATCCTTCGCCCCGGCGAAATGCTGATCGAGCGCGACCTTGGCTGGGAGTACGCTGGCTGAGATGGAACACGCCGAGGCCGCCCTCGCCCTGATCCCGCGGCCGTTGCGCTGCGTGCGCCTGCCCGGGACGTTCGCCATCGCCGAAGGGACGCCGATTTACACGGCCGACGTCTCGGCCGACGCGCTCATGCGCGCGGTCCTCGCCGAACTGGCGCCCCCGATCGAGGCCGGCGACTCTTCCATCCGGCTGATGCACGAGCCGATCTTGGCGGGCCAAGTCGAGGCCTACCGGCTCACGATTCAGCCCAGCGGCATCGTGGTCGAAGCGACCGGCACGCCCGGACTGCTCCACGCGATCCAGCGCATCCGGCAACTCTTGCTCGATGGCCCCGAGCTGCCGTGCTGTGTTATCGAGGACGGGCCGCGCTTCTCCTGGCGCGGCGCCCACGTCGATGTCGCGCGTCACATGCCGCCGATGCTCTGGCTCCACCGCTTCATCGACCTGATCGCCCTTCACGGCTACAACTCGCTCCACCTGCACCTGACCGACGACCAGGGTTGGCGCATGCCGATCGACCGCTACCCGCTGCTGACCGAAATCGGCGGCTGGCGGGCTCGCACGATGCTGCGACCGGCTCGTGATGGCTCGCCTGAGGTCTTCGAGGAGGAGCGCTACGGCGGCTCGTACACCAAGGCCGAATTGCGTGGCCTGGTCGAATTCGCCGCCAGCCGCGGCGTCGGGGTCGTGCCGGAGATAGAAATGCCCGGCCATGCGACCGCCGCCATCGCCGCCTACCCAGAGCTCGGGAACACCGGGGCGAAGGTCGAGGTCAGCGGCAGTTGGGCGATCCACGACGGCATCCTCAACGTCGACGACGGCACGCTCCGCTTCATGCAACAGGTGCTCGAAGAGGTGCTCGATGTCTTCCCGTCGCCCTTCATCCACATCGGCGGCGACGAAGTCCCGACGACGCAGTGGCGTGAGAGCGAGACCGCCCGCGCCCGTGTCAGGTCGGAGGGGTTGCGCGACGAGTCGCAGCTCTATGGTTGGTTCCTGCGCCGGATGGCCGGCTGGCTGCGCGCCCAGGACCGTTCGACGATGGTGTGGGACGAAGCCTTGGCGGCGAAACTTCCGGCTGACAGCACCGGGATCATGGCTTGGCGCGGCGAGGACGCGGGCAGGGCCGCGGCCGGCAACAGCCACCCGACGGTCATGGCGCCGCGGCAGTTCACCTACTTCGACTACTACCAATCGCGCGACCGCGAGCGCGAGCCGCTGGCCATCGGCGGCCACCTGCCGCTGGAACGGGTCAACGCCTTCGAGCCGCTCAGCCCGGCGATGCCGGTGGCGAACCAGCGCCACATCCTCGGCACGCAGTTTCAATTGTGGAGCGAGTACCTGCGCACGACGGAGGCGGTCGAGTACATGGCGTTTCCGCGTGCCTGCGCGCTCGCCGAAGTCGCCTGGTCGCCGCCGGCAGCGAAGGATTTCGCCGATTTCCGGCGGCGGCTGGCGGTGCACCTCAAGCGGCTCGACCGGCTCGGGGTGAACTACCGGCCACTGGGCGCATCGGAGTAACGGAGTGTCGGAAGGGGCGGACATGGTTCGTCACCGCCGGCCCCTCACCCTACCCTCTCCCCAACGGGGAGAGGAGCGGTCACTCTTCACTCCGACACTCCGTCACCTCAGATACGGCGACTTGCCCTCGGGCGCCCGCCGGACGCTGCCCAGCGTCCACAACGGCCGGTAACCACACGCCAAGGCGACCCGGTGCGAGCGCACGTTGGTCGCCCCGCAGGTGTAGATCGGCGTCCGGCCCTGGGCGAGGATCCAGCGCGTGGCCGCCGCGACCGCCGGCGCCGCGAGACCAAGCCCGCGCACGGCCCGGCGCACGTCGAGGCCGATCTCGTAGCGGCCGTGGCCCTCGTCCCAGACGCCGGCCAATGCGACCGCTTCGCCCCAGGGCCCGATGACGGCGAAGCCGGCGAGTGTCTTCTCAAGGCGCTCAGGCTCATCGGGGTCGCCGAGGCTGTTTTCGAAGACGTACTGGTCGCGGTACGGCGCGAGTTCCCGGGCGCCGAGGTGGGCGAGGCGGTACCCCGGCGGAAGCGCACGCGCCTCCGGCAGCGTGTGGGGCACAAAACCCAGCGTCAGCCCGTGCCCGGAACACGGCCGGCCGCCCGTGATCGCTTGCGTCGCCGCCGCCAGATCGGCGAGGAAGAACGGCTGGAAGATCCGGAAGTGCTTGTTCGGGTTGTGGGCGGCGACCCACGCGGCGACGCCCGGTTCGACGCGGAGGACCGAGCCTGCCCCGAATGTGACGGCGTAGGCGGCTAGTTCAGGCTCCTTGGCCGAAGGACGCGCCTCGATGACCGTGAGGGCGTTCGTCTCGAACGCGTCGATGTCGCAGCCGCACTCCGCGGCCTCGGCGGCGCGGATCGCGGCGGCGCAACGGTCGAAGAGGGCGGACGGCATGGCGCGAACCTCCTGCGGGGAATTGTGCGGGACACGGGCGTTCAATGGCGAGGGATGCGATGACTCCGCGGCATGGAGAACGAGAACGCGAGGATGAAATTTCGTGAGCACCTGCTCCCCGACGAGTTCCCGGGCGCGGGCCAGTAGGCTCTGCTCTCCGTAACGGACGCTTTCCCGGAATGCCAGCGGCACCGGCTGGTTGAGGATCTTCACGCTCGACCCCGGCCCCTCATTCACGTTGCCGGCCACCGGTGAATCCGCCGGCTTGGCGGTCGTCGTGACACTCGGCAGGGCCGTAAGCCGCGTGTCGATCCTGGCCTCCATCCCCTCCACCACTATTACCGCTGCCCTCAAGGGTGCCGAACGAGCGACCGCAGGGCTGGCTTTCGCGGCTCGTGCCAGCGGAGCAGATTGAAGCGGCGAGCTCTACTCCTGCGACGCGAAGGGCAACCTCCGCTACCGCTGGAGCCTTCTCGGCATCCCGAAAAAGAACGGGAAGTCGACCATGATCGCCGCGCTCGCTCTGTACCATCTCATGGCCGACCCGGATGAGGCCGACCCCTGGGCGGTCCTGCCATGCTATGCTCCAGCGTCTCGCGACGCGGGCGCTGCTGGTTCTTTCGGCCGGAGCGAAATAGGGGGACGAAATGACCCGGACTGCGCTTCTCGCTGTAATCGCAATAGTCATCGGTTTGCTAGCCGCCGTTGGAGCGTCAGGTCCAACGCCCACGGTTTTCGCAAACGTGTTGGTGGTAACAAACACAAACGACTCAGGCCCGGGCTCTCTCCGGTCTGCTTTGGATCGCGCCGATGACACAGCCGGCCCCGACACGGTGACCTTCTCGATAGGGGGAGCGGGTCCGCACCAGATTGACGTTCTTAGCACGATCCTTGTCCAGGACGAAGGCACGACCATAGATGCGACGGGCAGCGGCATCGTTGTCGATGGCTCCAGTCTCGCCGCTCCCGCCAACCTGTTTCAGGTGGCGGCCACATCGGTGGCAATGAAGGGTTTCACCATCCGTAACGCCCCGTCGAACGGCGTATCGGTTAGCCCAGCCTTCGCCGGGAGTTGTGCGGGAACAGTCGCCGCAGTCTTCATCGAGGACATGGTGTTCGACGGCAACGGCGAGAGCGGGCTGTTGGTGTGCGCTTCAGGCGGGGCGGGCGTGGGCGTAAACCGCAGCGACTTCACCAACAATAGCGCGGGCGTCACGGTTTCGGGCGCGATAGCAGGGGGTACGCGAGTGAACAACGGGCGTATCGCCGGGAACGGTGTCGGCATCAACCTGCTCGGAGCCCCGGCAGGCACGGTGAATGCGCAGGGAAACTGGTGGGGCTGCGCCACGGGTGCGAACACGCCGGGCTGCGATGGCGCGTCCGCGGGCGTGGACACGAGCAACTTCCAACCGGTCGATGCCATTCGCGTCACCAATCTGAACGATTCCGGGAGCGGCTCGCTCCGGCGGGCGATCAGCGAGGCAAACACCCGGCCCGGTCCGGATGTCATCCAGTTCAGAGTCAGCGGTGTTATCGCCCTGACGGGCGGCGGCTTCCCCGTGACGGACGACCTGACGATAGACACAGCCGCGAACTCGGTGGTCATCGACGGTATCGGCATGCCATCTCCGAACAACGTGTTCGAAGTGACCGCGCCGTCGTTCCAGCTCAGCCGGATGACGATCATCAACGCACCGAACAACGCCGTGTCCCTCGGCGCCACCTGTGGCGCGGGTTTCACGGCGAGCCTGTCGATGCTAGTCGTCGAAGCCAGCGGCGAGTCCGGGGTCAGTATCTGCACATCTGGAGCGGTCAGCGTTTCCTTGAACGAGGTCCGCTTCAACGGTGGCGACCTCGGCGTCAACGTAGCGGGGACCACGGCGAGCAGCGTAACCATCACGAACAGCCAGTTCAACAACCAGGGCTCAGCCGCCGTCGCAAACTCGGCTACCGCCGGGACGGTCAACGCCCAGGGAAACTGGTGGGGCTGCGCCGATGGGGCGAACTGACCCGGCTGCGGCGTCACCACGGGTCTCGTAGACAGTACGAACCCGGTGAGCACGTACATCGTGGTCACGACGCTGAATGCCACGGGCACGGGTTCGTTGGCCGACGCGATCGGCCAGGCCAACGCGTCTCCCGGCGCGAACACGATCACCTTCGCGTTGGACGGCACTATCAACCTCGCGGGCAGCCTGAACATCACGGACGACGGCACGACAATCGACGGTTCCGGACGTAATGTGACGCTCGCCTGGGCCGCCGCTGGCACGCTCTTCGTCAAGGCCGGCCAGACCACCCTGCGCTCCCTGACCATGCAGAACGGCAACATCTCCGCCGACCTCGGTCTGTGTACCGGGCACATCAACGGCCTGACGATCGATGACGTGACAGCCACGGCGGGCAGCGGGCAGCAGAACATCAGCCTCTGCGCGAGAAGCGCCGCCAACATCGTGATCGTCAACTCCGACCTGAGCGGGTCGACGATCAAAGGCGTGCAGCTCTGTCAATGCACCCTCACTGCTACAACGTTCGACCTGGACGGCCTAGAAGTCTCGAACACCCGCATCTCCTCCGGGCGGACGGCCCTGGACATCGGCGCTGGGGGGACCGAGCCCGTGACCATGCAGAACGTCCACATCGGCGCGAGCGAACTGCGTGCGACAGGGGCGTCGGGTCCGCGGTCCGGGTTCGCGGCCAGTGGCGTGCCGCTCTCGGCGACAAACGTGGTGATTGAGGATTCCATCCTTTCTGGTGCAACGGGCATCACCGTTCTTACGACGGGATCGCTGGCGGCTGATGGCCTCCTGATCCGCGGGAACACGATCACCGGGGCCGTCTCCGTAAGCAGCGGCGGTGCGACGGGCGCTGTTTCCGGCATCACCATCAGCGGGAACAGTATCACCGGCGGAGGGGTGCTCATCCGTGCGAACGCAATCTCCGCGATCGAGGTTACGGACAACCCGCTCATCACCACGGCCTCGGGACCAGGGGTTAATCTCCAATCGGCATCAATCTTGCCGTCCTCGATTTCGGGCGTGACCATCTCCGGCAATGGCGCCATCAGCGGGCTGTATGGCGTGCTCGTCGGGTCCGACAACGCCGCCGGCCACGCGACAATCTCTGGTGTCGAGGTCAGCCGCAACGGGAGCATCACGGGGACCGCGCAGAGTGGAGTCTCCGTGTTTGGGCTCGGGGGGGCGACTATCTCCGCCGTTAGCATCGAAGGGAACGGGCCGATCACCGGCACGGGTACGCAGGGTATCGGGATCGGAAGTCTCGTTTCGGCCGCGAACATCTCCAGCGTTTCTATCTCGAACAACCAGGCCATTCTCGGACTCAGCGCGGGGGTGAGCATCGGGAACCTCGCCGCCACGGCGTCCACGTCGGGGCTGTCGATCAACGGAAATGGACTGATCCGGGCGACCGGCGCCAGCTTCCCGGCCATCCAATTGCTGAGCGGGAATCCGGGACTCGGAAACACGATCTCCGATAACCGCATCACCGATAGTGCCACCGGGATCCGGGTGGCGAACGCTGTCCCGGGAGTGGCTTCGGGGTTAACCGTCGTCGGGAACACGATCTCGGGCAACGGCACGGGTGTCCTGGTGGAGTCCGGAGCCGCGGCCGGGATAGTCCTCCGCCTGAACAACATCACCGGGAACGGCGTGGGCGTGAGCAACGGCGATCCAGCAACCGGCTTCGACGCGGAGCAGAACTGGTGGGGTTGCGCGGCCGGCCCGGGGAACGCCGGGTGCGACACGATCGCCGAGGTGCTTGCCGGGAGTATCGACTTCACGCCGTGGCTGGAATCGGCCGTGCTCGCCGTCCGCACGAGCCAATCGGTCTCTGGCGGAGCGACCGCCGCAGCCACCGGCGTGCCGACGAGCAGCGGTGATTCTGGAGCATCCGCGACTATCGAATCGGTTGGTTCGGCGCCCACGACGGTGACGGTATCCACCTACCAGGGCAACCCGGCCACAACCATCTTCGATGTCGGCGGTGGATACGTGGACATCTTCCTCAGCGATCCGGCCGCTGTCGTGGCAGTGACTTCGAACTTCTATTATCCGACGGCCGTGACCGGGCAATCCGAAACCGAACTGGTGCTCTACTACTTCAACGGAACGGCCTGGTTGGAAGTGCGCGGAAGCGGCGGAGCCATCCCGGTGAAGAACGTGGCCGATAGCCTGGATGGGACCGTCTCGGGCGGTCGGTTCACCGTCACGTTTGACGGGACATCAACGCCAACGGCGTCCGAATTGAACGGAACGATTATGACCTTCTCCACAGCGCCGCGCAGGCCCGTCGTGACGGTCAGCTATACCGACGAATCGACCGGCGGGCCGTATGTGCCTGGGACGTGGACGCGGGGGCCGGTGGTCGTGACGTTCGTCTGCGCAGGCGGCAGCGGCATCGCCGCGGGCGCCGCCCACAACGACACGGCCCCTTCGGGAGCTGGCAACACGTATCCCGGCAGCGTGCGGGTGACGAAGACGACCTCATTGGCGCTCTCATCGCGCTGGCGCTGCGTGGATAGCGACGGCAACGCCGCCGTCCCGCCGGCCGGCTTCCCGGCCGTTATCCGGATCGACCGCACGGCGCCGACGTGCACGGTCGTCGTCTCGCGGACGAGCGTGCCCCGCAATGGCACGCCGACCGCCGTCACCGCCACGGTCAACGGCACCGACGCCGACTCGGGCGTGGCGTCGCGGCGGATCATCCTGATCAGCCCGGCGCCGCAGGCTGGCGGCCCTGCCCTGCCGGACGACTCGCCGGCGACGTGGACGCTGGTCGGCGCGAGCGGGCACGTCTTCACCTTCACGGGCGAGGTGCGCGACAACGCGGGCAACGTGAAAACGTGCACCAAGAAGGTCGTCTCGCGGTAGTCTCGGGAGTGTCGGAGTAACGGAGCGTGGGAGTGGGGAGGAAGGCGCGGACATGGTTCGTCCGCGAAGCCCTCACCCTACCCTCTCCCCCAAACGGGGAGAGGGGCCCTGCGCGGAAGGCTATCCCCTATCGCGGCCCGCTTCTATTGTTAGCCGGATTCCCCTCTTTGGAGCGCCGCCGGTGCTGTTCTCGGTCCGTCTCGTTTCGCGCCAACCCCACGACCTTGCGACCGACACGTGGCAGGGCGTCGTGGCGGAGCAGCTGCGGGCTACGAAAGCGCACCACGAAGCCGGCAAGATCCGGGCCATTTACCGCGAGACCGGCGTCGGCATCCTCGCGATCTACGATGTCGCCGATGCCCGCGAGATGGACCTGATCCTCGCGGCGCTGCCGATGGCGAAGTACTTCGCCGAAGTCACGGTCCACCCCTTGTGGGACCTCGCCCCAACTCTGCAATCGATGTAGGAGGCCGCCCATGGCGCACGTCAGCCCGGAAGACTTCAAGGCCGCGCTGGGTTCGTGGGCGGCGGGCGTCACCGTCGTGACCACCCGGCTCGACGGCATGGTGTACGGCCTCACCGTTTCGAGCTTCTCTTCGCTCTCCATGGACCCGCGGCTGATCCTCGTTTGCCTGGCCGACACGAACCGGATGCCGAAAATGATCAGCGAGTCGAAGTGCTTCGGCGTCAGCATCCTCGCCGAGGGCCAGGACGAGATTGCGACCTGGTTCTCAAAGTCCGGCCGCGAACCGCTCGCGGCCTTCCCGGCCGAGATCCCGACGATCGAGTGGGAGACGGGCAGCCCGCTGATCGCCGGCGCCCTCGGCCATATCGATTGCGAACTGGACGCCGCGCTCCCCGGCGGCGACCACACGATCGTCGTTGGCCGCGTGCTGGGGGCGGGCGCCGATGCCGCCAAGAAGCCCTTGCTCTATTACCGGCGCGGCTACCGCGGATTGGTCTTGGATTAACGATGGCCGTCAAAGTGCTGATCGAGCGGCGTGTCCTCCCCGGCCAAGAGCGCCGGGTGCTCGACCTGCTTCGCGCGCTCCGCGGGCACTGCCTGGACCAGCCTGGTTACCTTTCGGGCGAAACGCTGCGCGACAACGACGACCGGCACAACATCGTGGTCATTAGCAGCTGGTTCGGCCTTGGCGATTGGCGTCAATGGCACGCCTCTGAGACGCGTAAGCAGTTGGAGGCGCAGCTGCGGCCCTTGCTTTCGGCTCCGGAACGCGCCCGCGTCCTGCTGGAAGGCCTCTCGGACGACCTCTCCGGCGCCTGATGGCGCGGAGGCCCGGCTCGCTGCCCGTTGGGGAGCCCTCGGTTAGAATCAGGGCGCGACACCACCGTTTCCCGGAGTGCTTCATGGAAGTCCCGCTGCTGATCAACGATTTCCTGCGCCGCGCCGCCAAGCTTTACCCGACCAAGACGGCGATCGTCGATGGCGACAACCGCTTCACCTATCGCGAATTCCAGGAGCGCAGCAACCAGCTCGCCCATGCGCTGCTGGCGCTCGGGATCCAGCCGGGCGACCGCGTTTGCATCCTCAGCCCGAACTCGCACTACTTCCTCGAGAGCTTTTTCGGGACGAGCCAGATCGGCGCGATCCTGGTGCCGCTGAACTACCGCCTCGTCGCCGCTGACCACGAGTACATCATCAACCACGCCGGCGTGAAGGCCGTGCTCGTCGACTATGAGTACACCGCGGTGGTGGACGGCATCCGGCCGAGGCTGACCACGGTTGAGCATTGGATTGCCGCCGACCCGCGCCCGGGCCACGAAACGCCCGCCGGTTGGACCGACTGGGACGAGATGGTCGGCGGCGAGCCCACGACGGCGACGCCACCGGTGGTGATCGATGAGAACGATGTCGTCTCGATCAACTACACCTCTGGGACGACGGCGCGGCCGAAGGGCGTGATGCTCACGCACCGCAACTGCTACATCAACGCCTACGACTTCATCGCCCATTTGCGTGTGAGTCATACGGACGTGGAGTTGTGGACGCTCCCGATGTTCCACTGCAACGGCTGGGGCGGTTCGTACGCGCTGACCGCGATGGCAGGGACGCATGTCGTCCTCCGAGCCGTGGTCGCCAGTGACATCTATCGCCTGATCGAACAAGAGAAGGTGACCTTCGCCTGCATGGCGCCGGCCGTCCTCTCCACGATCTTGAACTACCCGGACAAGGCGAAGCACCTGATCACCACGCGGCCACGCTTCACGGTCGCGGGGGCGCCGCCGCCGGCCGCCTTCATCGAACAGCTCGAAAAGGGCCTCGGCTGGGAGTTCATCCAGATCTACGGGCTCACCGAAACGGCGCCGATCATCACCGTCTCGGCCGCCGACCACTACAACCCCGACGGTCAGGATTACGCCCGCCGCGCCTTCGCTGGCGTCGAGGCGATCGGTTGCGACATCCAGATCCTGGACGAGACGGGCCAGCCCGTGCCCAAGGACAGCAAGACGGTGGGCGAGATCTGCGCCCGCGGCAACATGGTGCTCAAGGGCTATTGGCTCCAACCCGAAGAGACGGCGAAGGCGATTTACGGGGGCTACTTCCACACCGGCGACCTCGCCGTGTGGGACGAATTCGCCAACGTCCACATCGTCGACCGCAAGAAGGACGTCATCATTTCGGGCGGCGAAAACATCTCCTCTCCGGAAGTAGAGGACGCGCTCTATAAGCATCCGGCGGTGCTCGAGTGCGCGGTGATCGGTGTGCCGCACGAAAAGTGGGGCGAAACGCCGAAGGCCCTGATCGTCCTGCGTCCCGGCATGACGGCGACGGAGCCGGAGATCTTGGCCTTCAGTCGCACCCATCTGGCGCACTTCCGCTGCCCGACGAGCGTCGAATTCGTCGATTCACTGCCGCGCACGGTGACGGGCAAGCTGCAGAAGTTCGTGATCCGCGAAAAGTACTGGGCTGGCGTCGAGCGCCGCGTCAACTAGCGGCCAAGCTGGTCCGGGACCAAGCGTAGGGCGCAGCCACCGGCATAAGGAAGTGCGCTCCACCGAGGGAGACAGGCTCTTTTGCGCTGTCGATTTCCCGCCAAAGTGCTATGCTCCCACCCATGCCGCGAGGACGAACGCGAGCCAGAAGCAGGGCCACGCCGGCGACGGCGCGCAGGCGCCCGGACGCCGACACGCAATCGCGTGCCGAGCCCGGCGGCGCGGAGCGCGGCGCGAAGGCGCCCTCCCTCGGCTTCGGCCCCGAGGGCCCGCTCGTCATGCCCGACGCCATGGCCCTGCAAACGGCTGTGCTGCAACGCATGCAGAAGGTGACGGGCAACCAGGTCGTCGCGCGGATGATGATCCAACGCGAGCCGCCGACGCCGTCCGCTATCGCTGGCCCAACCCCCGCCGCCGTGCCGGCCGACCTGCAAGCGTTCAAGGATAAGGGCCCGATGCCGGCTGCTGTGGCGGGGACGCTCGTGCAGCCGCCGCCGGGAGGTGGCTTCCAGGCACGGTACGACCCGGTCGCGATGACGCTGACGGTCACCATGAACGTCGGCGTGACCTTCGTGGACGGCATGAGCATGCCGGCCGCCGTCGCGGTCGCGGGCCACGCGAGCCTGAACGACGCAGCCACCCGGATCAACGCCCTGCCGCGCTCGGCGCGGGCGGCCGAGGTCGCGAAGTGGAAGTGGGCGGGCGACCAGGAGACCTGGATGACGGGCTACCGGGCCAATGTCACGAGTGCATGGAATTCCGCCGGCACCGGGATCCAATTCCAGAGCAGTCACGCTGGCTGGGAGGCACAGCTCGCGCGGGTGAATATCGTTGTAAACACCCAGGCCGCCGTTGCGGCCTCCCCCGCCGTGCCTGGGGCGTCGACCATCCCCGCCACCGCCGGCACGACGCACTGCAACGCCACCATCTACAAAACGCCCGACGACAACAGCGACTTCGGCGCCCGCGGTGGCGGCCGGGACGCCAACGGGAAGTCATTGCTGGAGCTTGGCAGCGGCCAAACCGTGGCGCACAGCCACCTGCTTCGTCAAAAGGTGCTCTTCGACCGCGGCTCGAAGACCCTCAATGGGGCAGCGAAGGCTGAGTTGGACAAAATCATCTACAGCTTCCAGACGCCGACCGGAGGGACGGGCACCAACATCGATGTCACGGGCCATGCCGACACCGTCGGTTCGCGGACGGCGGCTGGCGAGGCGAGAAACCAGGCCATCTCGCTGGCGCGCGCGCAGGCTGTCGTCGATTACCTCAAGGCGACGCGGGTGGGCGGCAACAACCTCGTCAACGCGGCGGCGCGCGTCAAAACTACGACGGGCGCGGGCAGCGCTGGCGAGGGCGCGACCGCCGATTCGCGTCGCGTCGACCTCGTTTTTGCGGGCGGCAAGGGTCAGAATGTGGCCGCGCACGAGTTCGGCCACATGCTCGGCCTGCAGGATGAGTACGCGTCCGACCCGACAGGCGTCCAGGGCAAGATCTTCGGCACTGGGCAGCCCGTCGGCACCGTGCACCCGCAAGACGCGCGCAGCACGGCCGCGGGCGTCGGCAACTCGGTCTACGAGAACAACGACAACCTGATGTCGGTCGGGAACACAATCCGGTCGCCCCAGTACGTGACCTTCATGGAAGCGCTGCGCACCGTCACCGGCTCTACGGAATGGAAGCTGAAGGCATGACGCAGGCCGCGCGCAAGAAGCGCCCGCTCACCCTTGAGTACCTCATCCAGACGCGGTCAAAGCGTTCGGGCACGCGCATTCACTCGACGGGCCGGACGGAACGGCTGCGCGACGACGGCGCCTGGGAGCGCCTCACGCGCCTCACCCCAGCGGCCCTCGCCGAGTTAACGACGGCCGTCGACGCTAGCGGTTATTTCGACCTGCCAGCCACGATCGCGGCGGACGATGGCCCCAGCGGCACAGACCTGCACTGGACTATCGACCTCGATGGCCGCGCCCACGAGGTCCGGGCGCAGTTGGGCAGCCACATGCACCCGGCGCTGCAGATCCTCAATGACCTCGTCCAGCGGCTCGTCGCCGAAGCGCTCGACGCCGCGGCCGGCGAGTAGCTGGGGCATCGGCGGCTCGGATATGATGAGTGAGCGAGGTGATTTGGTGGCCAACATTCTGGTTCGCAACGTCGACCACAAGGTGGTCGAAAGCTGGAAGGCGCGCGCGGCGCGCAACGGCCGCTCCCTTCAGGCCGAGATCGCATCGGCGCTTGAGGAAGAAGCCGAGCGAGATGCCCGTCTCGCAGCTTTCGCCGAGTGGTCGGAGGAATTCAGCAAGCAACTCCTTGGGCGGGAGCACACGGACAGTGCCGAGTTGCGCCGTGAGATCCGGCCGCAGTGACCACGTTGGTCGTTGATTCGAGCGTCGCACCGAAATGGTATGTGCCGGAAGCGCACGAACGAGAGGCCAGACGACTTCTGATCCCCGATTATGTCCTGATTGCGCCGTCGATGTTGCAGGTAGAGCTGACCAATATCGCTCTCCAGAAGGTGAGACGCGGGCAGATCACCGTCTTGGAGTCGCGGCGGCTTGCAGCTGCCGCCTGGACGGACATCCCGGTCCGCATCGTGGACTCCGTGCCTATTTACGCGCCGCCTATCACCTCGCCGAATTGTTTCATCCGTCGGTCTACGACTGTCTCTACGCCGCCGTTGGCCTTGCGTTGAATTGCCAGGTTGTCACCGCGGACCGTCAGTTCTACGACCGCCTCGCGGGCCCGTTCCCTCAGACGATGCTCTGGGTAGAGGACATTCCTGAATTGGCGGCGTAGTTCCCCCGGTAGGGGAGGCGCTGACGGTCTGGGTCGGCAAGCCGTGTGTCACGCCCGCTCCCTTCCGTGCGGTTAGGGAACAACGACCACATCGAAGTTAAAGGCGCCAAAGAGCAGGTAGGTCTCGCCGAAGTCGAAGACGGTCGGCGTTGGCCCGCCCAGCTTGCCGACCCAGACCGTGACGCGGGGCAGCTGGGAAGGGGACGTACCGGTGCGGTCTTCGGCCCGGGCCACCACCGCTGAGCCGTCCGCCGAGCGGCCCGTCCCGTGGCGCTCCACGAGCACGTGCGGCCAGGCCTCGATGGTGCGGGTGACATCCTCGAAGGCGAGGACATTTTGCAAGGTTTCCGCCTCGTTGATCTCCTCCCAGGTGACTGAGCCATCCTCGGGCCGCGCGGCGAAGAAGGTGCGACCGAAGGCGTCATCGTCCACGTGCCAGTTGGCTGAAAGGGCGAAGCGATCGTTGTCGAGCCAACCATACGGCTGAATTGAAAGCGTCGCCGCCGTCGCCGGCAGGGCTGAGGCGGAGAGCAGTGCGAGCTGGCCCGCGCGGTCCACAACGACCAAATGGCGGTTGTAGACCAGGGCAACCCTTCGGCCGTCCGGGGACCAATCCAGGTCCGCGAAAAGGCCGGTTCCGTCGCCGTCGCTCGGGAGAGGGGCTGTGGCCGCGACGGGGCGAAGGCCTCTCGTAAAGAGATCCACCCGGTCGCTTAGGACTGCCAAGAGCTCGCCGTCGGGCGACCAACTCAGCCAATGAGTGGGGATGTTCGGGCCCCCAATGCAACCGATCGATGCTCCCAGTTCGGCGCCTGGAACACGTGCAACCGAAACTCGGTGAACTCGCCGTCCGCATCTATTTCTATGCCGAGCGCCGCCAGCCGCGAGCCATCTGGCGACCAGCGGGGCAAGAGAAGGCCGTAGCCAACCCGATGCTCGTCGCCGGGAGCGGGCCCGAAGATGACGAGCCCGCGCCCATCATCAGCATCGAAGCCGTCGGCAAGGGCGATGTAGATGCCCGGCATCGGCCGCTGGGGTTCGTCCCCGGCGAAGGCCGCAGCGACGAGCGCGGCCAATCCGGCGGCGAACACCGCCGCGACCGCCAGCCACGAGAAGCGTTGGGCTGCGTTCATATGATCTACCGTAGCCGACCACGCTCCTGCCCGCGTCTCCTCAGCCGCGGCCGACCCGCGCTAGACCGCCCGCGATCGCCGCTGTTTCCTCCGGCGAGAGATGTCGCGAAAAGTGCTCCCAAACGCCGGCGAGGTGGATCGGCGCGGCCAGATCGAGCGCCGAAGTCCCGCGCTGCGTCAGCAGCAGGTCCGTGCCGCGCCGGTCGCTCGGGCAGGCCTGACGGTCGACGAGGCCAGCCGCCGCCATGCGGTCGACCAGGCGGCTGAGGCCGGCCTTCGAGAGCAAGACGCGGTTCGCCAACTCCGTCATTCGCAGGTGGCCGCCGGGAGCTTCGGAGAGTTGGACGAGGACGTCG
This sequence comes from bacterium, assembly GCA_945861295.1. GTDB lineage: Bacteria > Chloroflexota > Dehalococcoidia > Tepidiformales > Tepidiformaceae > CAMAUF01. The sequence goes on from CAMAUF010000002.1 coordinate 17,931, forward strand.
TACCACGCCAGGGGCAGCCCCGCGCGCTCCTGCAACTCCCGCGCGAGGAGGCCGGTTATCCGGGCATGGGCTTCGAGGAAGACGCGCCAGGCGGCGAGTTGATCCTGGGTCGGTTGGGGCATCGTCTTGATTCTCCGCCCACATCGTTGCAATCGCAACGATCACGATGTATCGTTGCAGATGCAACCAAATCGGAGGTCCCGCACTCATGCCCACCCTCACCCAAGCCATCGATGTCCGCCGAGCCGGGGAACGGTTCGAAACCCGGATCGACTGGCTCGAGTCGTACCACTCGTTCAGCTTCAGCCGCCATTACGACCCCGCGAACACGCACTTCGGCCTCCTCCTCGTCAGCAACCACGACGTCATCGCGCCGGAGACCGGCTTTTCGACGCACCCGCACCGCGACATGGAGATCGTCACCTGGGTGCTCGATGGCGAACTCGAACACAAGGACAGCGAGGGCAACGTCGGCATCATCTATCCCGGCCTCGCCCAGAAGATGAGCGCCGGCACCGGCATCCTGCATTCGGAAATCAACGCGACCAAGGCTGGGCCGGTCGAACTCGTGCAAATGTGGGTCGTGCCCGATACGAACAAGATCAGGCCGGGATACCAGCAGCTCGACATCAACAGCGAGCTGGCGAAGGGTGGGCTCGTGCCGCTGGCCTCAGGCCGCGGCCACGAATCGGCGATCGCGATCAAGCAGGAAGGCGCGACGCTCTGGGTCGGGCGGCTCGCCGCGGGGGAGACGGTCACCGTGCCGGACGCGCCGTTCAACCATGTCTACGTCGCCAAGGGCGAAGTCAGCCTCTCGACCGGTGAGGGCCTGGCCAAGGGCGACGCCGCGCGCGTCAGTCTCGGCGGCGGGCTTCGCGCCACCGCTGGCGCGGCCGGCGCCGAGCTCCTGATCTGGGAGATGGACGGGACAATCCGCTTCGCTTGACAGGCGCGCTACGATAGCGGCCTTGGAGGTGACTACGATGGCTGAGGCACACATCAGGATCACGGCGGGCGGGCCGTATATCGTCACGGGCGGCGTCCCACTCTCGGGGCGCCAACCGTCCGTTTCAACGCACGGCGAACCCCTCGACTGGGAGCCGGCCGAAGCGAACCCCGACGGCTACGCTTTCGAGGAACGGTACTTGCTCTGCCGTTGCGGTGGTTCGAAAACGAAGCCGCTCTGCGACGCGACGCACGCGACCTTCGAGTGGGAACGCGCCCTGACGGCGAGCCGCGAGCCGAGCGCCAGCCGCCGCGAGCGGGTCGAAGGCGATGGCATCGCCCTCACCGACGACACCACGCTCTGCTCCGACTATGGCTTCTGCGGCAACCGCTTCACCAGCGTTTGGGACATGGCTGGCGAGGCCAGCGACCCGGAGGTGCGCGCGAAGCTGCTGCGCATGGTGCAATCGTGTCCTTCCGGGCGGATCCAGCTTGAAGACGCCGAGGGAAACGCGATCGAGCCAGCTTTTCGCCCCTCGATCGCGCCGATCCCGGATGGCCCGCTCTGGGTCCGCGGCGGCATCACGATGGAAGCGGGCGACGGCACGCCGCTCGAAAGCCGCAACCGGATGACGCTCTGCCGCTGCGGCCAATCGCAGAACAAGCCGTTTTGCGACGGCGCGCACAAGAGCCACGAGTTCCACGCGCCGTAGGTGCTACACCGCGAACGGGTTCGGCGACGCCGGGATCCCGAACAGCGCCGCGATCGGCCCGCGCACGAGCCCGCCCTTATAGGTGCTCAGGGCCTGCGCGAGGGCGGCGTCGGCCGAAAGCGTGCCCTCGATACCGCGCCCGGCGAGGGCGAGGATGTACGGCAGGGTCGCGCTGGTCAGCGCGCGTGTGCTCGTTTGCGGCACGGCCCCTGGCATGTTGCTGACGCAGTAGTGGACGACGCCCTCATCGACATACGTGGGGTTGCTGTGCGTCGTCGGGCGGCTCGTCTCGGAAGCGCCGCCTTGGTCGATCGAAACATCGACCAGCACCGCGCCCGCGCCCATCGAACGCACCATCGCGCGCGTCATCACCTTGGGCGCGGGCGCGCCAGGGACGAGGATGCCGAGGATGGCGAGGTCAGCGCCCGCCGCCTCTTCGGTGATCGCGACCGGCGAGGCCACGCGCGTCGCCAAACGGCCGCCGAAGTACTCGTGCAGCGCCGCCAGCCGGGCGAGGTCTCGTGACATCACCGTGACGCGGGCGTCGAGGCCCATCAGCCTGCGGGCAGCGGCCGTGCCCACAATCCCGCTGCCAATGACGATGGCCCGCCCAGGCGGCACGCCCGCGACGCCGCCCAGCAGCTTTCCCCGGCCCGGCCCCGGCTGCTTCAGGAGTTGCGCGCCGATCTCCGCTGCCATCCGCCCAGCGACTTGCGACATCGGCGCAAGCAGCGGCCGTGAGCCGTCGGCTTTGCGGACCAACTCATAGGCGAGCGAGGTCACGCCCGCCGCCATCAGCTGTTCCGTCAGCGGCCGGTCCATCGGGAGGTTCAGGAAGGCAAAGACAGCGCAACCTTCCCTAAGGAAGGGGTATTCGCTGGCGACGGGCTCCTTGACCTTGACGACGAGGTCGCACTCGGCCCAGACCTCGCCCGCTTCGGCGACAACCGAGGCGCCAGCGGCCCGGTAGGCGTCGTTATCGCTGCCCGAGCCGAGGCCACAGCCGGCTTCCACAAAAACGGGGTGGCCCGCGGCGACGAGCGCACCAACACCCTCGGGCGTCAGCCCGACGCGCTTCTCGCCGTCTTTGCGTTCACGCACCGTCCCAACCCGCATGGTGGCTCCTCTCGTGTGGTGGCCGGCTCGGCCCGGACTCAGGACGCTCAACTCTCCTCGATCAGCCCGGCCAGGCGCATCTGGTTGGAGTACAAGCCCGCCGTAATGCCGCCATCCGGGAAAATCGTTGTGCCGTTGACGAAGCGCGCGTCGTCGGTCGCAAGGAAGGCCGCGACAGCGGCGACGTCCTCGGGCTCGCCGATGAAGCCGACCGGCGTGCGGTCAGCGAGGAACTGTTCGAAGGCCGGCAGCTCTTTGAGGCGCTGCGTCATCGCTGTGTGGATGAAACCGGGCCCGATCGCGTTGCAGGTGATGCCATAGGGGCCGCACGCGATGCCGAATGACTTCACCATCTGCTTGACGCCACCTTTGGAGGCGCAGTACGCGGGCGAACCGGCCGCGCCCCATTCCCCCATAATGCTCGAGATCGCGATGAGGCGGCCCGCGGTCTTCTGCGCCCGCATCTGGTTCGCTCCGGCCTGCAGCGTGAAGAAGACGCCCTTGAGGTTGATGTCGATGGTCCGATCCCACTGGGCCTCGGTCATGGTGAAGCAGTCGACATCCGTTTCGGCGACGCCGGCGTTGGCGACAACGACATCGATCTTGCCGAACCGCGAAACAGCGGCCGTGATCAGAGCGTCGACCTCGGCTTTGTTGCGGACATCGCAGGGGACCGTGATTGCCTCGCGTTCCTGCTGGCGGACGAGGCGCGCGGTTTCGTCCATGCCGGCTTGGTTGAGGTCGGCGACGACGACGTTGGCGCCATCCTGGGCGAAGCGGACGGCCATGCCGCGCCCGTTGCCAGAGGCCGCGCCCGTGACCACGGCGACCTTCCCATCGAGTTTGCCCATGGTGCTGCTCCTTGCGAGGTGGTGTGCGGCGGACTGTACAGCAGGGAGAGCAGGGCCTTCCAATCGTTTCTGGCGGGCGGTTCCGCCGAGGGGCCGATCGGTGGCAGAATGACAGCAACGCGCGCAAAAGGAAGGCCAACTATGGCAAGCATCCAACCCCTCAGCCCGGTCCGCCGATCGTGCCGGCCCATCGAAGGCGACACCTATGAGTCGATCGCAACCCGCGAACTCCGGGCCGCCGATATCCCCGAGGGCGTCGCCAGCCTGCGCGGCTGGAACCCGCACCTTGGCAACCGCCGGAGCCTAGATATCCTCGTCAGCGACGTCGTCTTCCTCGAAGCGCCGCCGAAGGTGATGAACCAAGGCGGTTGGGCCTAACGCGGGACTACACGAAGAAGGCGCTGACCTTGACGGCGAATCCCGGCAGGAAGTCGTCGCCGGTGATTTCGTCGTCGCCTTTGAGGCGCGTGACGGAGCCATCGGCCCGCCAGACATCGACCGTCTTCGAGCGCGGCTTCACCAGCCAGACCACGCTGACGCCGGCGGCGAGGTACTCCTCGATCTTCGCCTCGACCGCCTCGAACTCATCCCGCTTGGAGACGACTTCGACCAGGAGTTCCGGGACCGTTTGAAGATGACCATCGCCGGCGCCGCCAGGCAGGCGCCCCTTCGAGATGAAGCCGGTGTCCGGCCGCGGGATGCGCCGGGGCCTGTCCTTGAAAATCTGCAGGCCGCTCTGCCCCAGAACGACGCCGAGCTGGCGCGGTGTGACGAACTGCCGGAGTTCCGAGCCGACCGCATAGGCGACTGATTCCGACTTGACGCTCATGTCGCGCTCCTGAAGGGTGCCGTCTTCGAACATCTCGTAGGCGACGCCATCCTCCATGGCGAGGAACTCCTCGGGCGTGTAGGTGCAGATGGTGCGCCGGAGAGGAGCGGACGGCCTGGGCGGGGCGAACGTGGCCATGCCTGGCATGATACCTCCGCCACAAAAGGGCAAGCAACGGAGGCCTCAGACGAAGAAGGCGCTGATTTTGGCGGCGAACCCCGGCAAGAAGTCGTCGCCGGTGATTTCGTCGTCGCCCTTCAGGCGCGTGACCGAGCCATCGGCCCGCCAGACATCGACCGTCTTCGAGCGCGGCTTCACCAGCCAGACCATGCTGACGCCGGCGGCGAGGTATTCCTCGATCTTCGCTTCCACCGCCTCGAGCTCATCCCGCTTGGAGACGACTTCGACCAGAAGTTCCGGGACCGTTTGCAGAAACCCCTCGCCGGCGCCGCCGGGTAGGCGGTCTTTCGAGATGAAGCCGGTGTCCGGCCGCGGGATCCGCCGGGGTCGGTCCTTGAAGATTTGCAAGCCGCTCTGACCCAACACGACGCCAAGGCCCCCGGCGTCGACGAAGTTGCCGAGGTGTCGGCCGACGTGCATCACGACTTGTTCCGACCTCACGCTCATGTCGCGCTCCTGGAGGGTGCCGTCTTCGAACATCTCGTAGGCGACGCCATCCTCCATGGCGAGGAACTCCTCGGGCGTGTACGTGCAGGTGGTGCGCCGGAGGGGAGCGGACGGCCTGGGCGGTGCGAACGTAGCCATAGCGATAGGATACCTCCGCTGTAAAACGGTCAGCAACGACGCGGTCCGCGGAACGCGAGGGCTCGGTTGGTTGCCGCCTAGCCTGCGGCCACCCCAGTCATGTCGGCGTGGAGCGGCGCTTCCATCGCGTGCAGCTTGGGCAGCACCTCGGCGGCGAAGAGCCGCATCGAGCGCTCCGCCGTCGCCGCCGGCATCGCGCCGAAGCGAAAGTTGAAGACGAACTCCTCCGCGCTCGTCGTCCGCTGGATGTGTTGAAGCTTTTCGAAGACCATGTCCGGCGTGCCCCAGGCCTGCGGCTTCGCGGCGGCCGCGCCGAGGTCCTCCGGGGTACGCTTGTTCACGAGTTCGCTGAACTTGGCGTACTGTTCGTACCCCTTGGTGTTCTTGATCCGCTCGACATCGGCCCAGCCGTAGTGCTTCTGGACGCTGATTTGGGCTTCGATGGTGTGGTCGCGGATGACCGACCACGCCTCTTCTTCGGTGTCGAAGCAGGAGACGTGGACGACGACGGTCGGCTGGACCGGCCCCCAGCCGCGGCCGGCGCGGATGGCGTTGAAGCCGCGCACATCTTCACGGTATTCGTCCCAGCTCTTCTGGTTCGTCATCAACATGCCGAGGCCGGCGTTTGCGGTGATCGGCAACGTCTCGGTGCTCGTCCAGGCCACGCGCATGCGCGAGAGCAGCCCTTCGGCGTCGCGCGGGCGCGGCCGGACCGTCGTCT
>CAMAUF010000003.1 GCA_945861295.1 bacterium
GCCATTGATGGCGGTTGTGCCGCCCGCATTGGTGGTGACGCTGGCTGCGTTTACGCTGCCGCCAAATATGGTGCTGCCGGTGCTGTTAACAATGAGGGCGCCGAGCGCATTGGTGGCGCCAACAGGTCAGTTGCGTTGGATCCAGAGCGGACAACTTCAAGCCTACGGACTCGGCCTTGCGGCTGGCGTCCTCGTCCTCGTGTTCGCCGTTTTCACGGTAAATCCGTTATGAGGCGGCCGCAGTGGAGCTAACAGTCCTCGTCTTTCTCCCGGTGGCGGCTGCGCTGCTGATCATGCTCCTGCCACAAAGCCAGGAGCAGAACGCGAAGCATGTCGCGCTGATCGGCTCCGTCCTAGCGCTGGCCCTTTCGCTCTGGCTCTTTTTCGATTTCGACAAAGGCGCTGAGGGCTTCCAGTACGTGACCCGCGAGGAGTGGGTCAACCTTGGCTCATTCCGTATCCAATATTTCTTCGGCGTCGACGGGCTCAGCATGCCTCTCGTCTTGTTGACGACGTTCTTGACCGTCGCCGCCGTCCTCGTTTCGTACAGCATTACGATGCGTCCCCGTCTCTATTTCGCGATGCTGATGGTGCTCGCGACGTCGGTGCTTGGCGTGTTTGTGTCATTAGACTTCTTGCTGTTCTTCCTCTTCTGGGAACTCGAGCTCTTTCCGATGTTCTTGCTCATCGCCATCTGGGGTTCGGGCCGCAAGGAGTATTCGGCGACGAAGTTCGTCCTCTACACGATAGCTGGTTCGGCGTTCATGTTAATCGGCATCCTGCTGCTTGCCTTTAGCGACTTGCAGACGTTCGACATCGAGCAGTTAGGCCGGGGCGAGGTGACAGGCACGCTGCTCCCGTTGGGTTGGGTGTTCTTCTTCCTGTTCGTCGGATTCGCGGTGAAACTGCCGATTGTGCCGCTCCACACGTGGCTCCCGGACGCCCACGGCGACGCGCCGACGGCTGTGTCCGTCATGCTGGCCGGAGTCCTCCTCAAAATGGGCGGCTATGGCCTGATTCGGATGTGCGTCACAATAATGCCTGATCAAGCCGACGACTATGGCGTCTGGTTCGTGGCGATCGGCGCGGTGAGCGTGCTCTACGGCGCGTTCATCACCCTCCGTCAGACCGACGTAAAGCGCTTGATCGCTTACTCGTCCGTCAGTCACATGGGGCTCGTGCTGCTGGGCATCGGGGCGCTCGGTGAAACGAGCCTGGTCGGCGCGACCTATCAGATGCTCGCGCACGGGGTCGTCACCGGCATGCTGTTCGTGATGGTCGGGCTCATGTACGAGCGGACCCACACGCGGGAGATTTCGCGACTTGGCGGGCTGGCGCGGCAAATGCCGCTTATCACGACCGGCCTCGTCTTCGCTGGCTTCGCGAGCTTGGGGCTGCCCGCGCTCGCCGGCTTCATTGGCGAGATCACGATTTTCCTGGGCGCCTTCCAGGATTACGAGTGGGCTGTGCTGATGTCGATTTTCGGTGTCGTGCTGTCGGCCGGATACGTCCTCTGGACGCTTCAGCGTGTCGTCTTTGGGCCCGTCCGGCATGAATGGGACGACGTCACCGACCAGCACCGCTGGTGGGAGCATTCCGCGGCGCTCGGCCTGGCTGCGCTGACGCTCGTCCTCGGGCTCTGGCCAGCGTTGATGATGGACATGATTGGGCCGGCTATGGACCCAATCCTCGTGAGGTTGGCTGGATGAACGGGATCGACCTCATTGGCCCTCAGTTCGCCGTTCTCGTCGCGGCTGGCTTGATCCTGCTCGTGGATGCCCTGCTTCCTCAGCAGCGACGCCTGATCCCCTTCGTCGCGCTCGCCGGCCTCGCGGCGTCCGCCCTCTGGACTATCTCGTGGGTCGGCCGGGACGATTACCAAACGGCCTTCGGCGGCACCCTTGCGCTCGATCAGTATTCTGTCTTCTTCTACTTCCTCTTCGCGGGGATCACGGCAACCGTGGTGCTCGCTTCGATCGATTGGATCAACCGCGAAGGGCGCGGCCAAGGCGAGTACTACGCCCTCATGCTCACGTCTTGCGCCGGCCTGATGTTCCTTGCGGCCGCTCGCGACATGATCACGATTTTCATAGCGCTCGAACTTTCCTCGATCCCGCAATATATCCTGGCGGGCTGGGGGAAGGATTCGCGTTCGAGCGAGGCGGGCGTGAAGTATCTGCTCCTCGGCGCGATCGCTTCGAGCATCCTCTTATACGGGATGGCGCTCCTGTACGGGGCGAGTGGGTCGACGCTCCTCGTCGACATCGGCGCATTTGTCAGTGCGGAGGGCGAGGCGAACCGGTCTGTGCTCATCTTCGCAATGGTGCTACTGATCGCTGGGTTCGGCTTCAAGATGGCGGTCGTCCCCTTCCAGATGTGGGTGCCCGACGTGTATCAAGGCGCGCCGACGCCCGTCTCCGCCTATCTTTCGGTCGGTTCGAAGGCTGCGGCGTTTGCCGTGGTGATGCGGATTTTCTTCGAGGCGCTCGGCGCCGACGTCCTCAGCGACGATTGGTCGACGGTCTTCGCCGTCCTCGCCGCGGTCACGATGACGGCCGGCAACGTCATGGCTGTCGCGCAGACCGATATCAAACGGATGCTGGGCTACTCGTCGATCGCCCAGGCGGGCACGTTCTTGATCGGGCTGGCCGCCATATCGAGCACCGACGACCCGACGACGCTTGGCGCGAGCAGCGTGCTGCTTTTCCTCGCCGCCTACGCGTTTACGAATCTCGGCGCGTTCGTGGCGGTGATTGCGATTTCCCAGCGGCTCGGCAGCGACCAGATCAAGGATTACGCCGGGATGTGGAAGCGTTCGCCGTTTCTCGCGGCCGCCCTCGCACTCTGTCTGGTGTCGCTGACCGGCATCCCGCCCACCGCCGGCTTCTGGGCGAAGATGTTTGTGTTCAACGCCGGCATCCGGGCCGACCTCACGTGGTTGGTCATCATTGGCGTGCTCAACAGCGTCGTTTCCGGCTACTACTACCTCAGCGTCGCGCGGCAAGTCATGACCGGGCAATCCGACGGGCCGAAGATCCCCGTTTCGATACCGCTCACGGTATCGTTGGCGGCGGCGCTGGCGGGCGTGATCGTGTTCGGGATTTACCCTGCGCCGCTGATCGACGCCGCCAACTCCGCCGCGGGTATTTTCCCTGGATAGCCCCGAGCCCGCGCCAGAGTTCGATGTTTCGGTTGAGGTCACGGTCGGTCACCCGGCGGTCGACGTGGAGAGCCTTGTGCGCTTGGCGTGCCGCGTCCTCGAGGGAGAAGCCGTCGCGGCGGGCACGGGCCTCGGCATCCTTGTCACGGACGATGACGAGGTTCGGGCGCTCAATCGGCAGTTCCTTGGGATCGACGAGGCCACGGACGTGCTCTCCTTTCCCGAGGAGACAGATGACTTCGTCGAAGGGATGGCCGACGAGCCGTTTCTGGGCGACATCGCGATAGCGCTGCCCACCGCCGAACGGCAAGCGGCCGCCATCGGCCACGCCCTCGACGCCGAGTTGGCCCACCTCCTCGTCCACGGCATCTTGCACTTGCTCGGATACGACCATGTGAATGGCGGCGACGAAGAGCTGGAGATGCGGGCGCGGGAAGAGCATTACCTTGGCGGCGCGGCGCACCTCCACAGCGGCTCGGGCTCGTAGCCGCGGCACATCTGTTCTATCATGGGCCATACTCGAAACCACGGGAGGTTCGCGATGCTCTATGGCAAGTGGCGCCCCCGCGGCTTCGATGAGGTCGTTGGGCAGGACCACATCATCACGACCTTGCGCAACGCACTGGCGACCAGCCAGGTCGCGCACGCGTACCTCTTTAGCGGCCCGCGCGGCACCGGCAAGACGACGACCGCCCGGATCTTGGCCCGCGCGGTCAACTGCGAAGCACTCCAGGCGGGCGAGCCGTGCAACGTCTGCCGCGCCTGCGAAGCCATTCGCCGCGGCAACGCGCTTGATTTGATCGAGATGGACGCCGCCAGCAACCGCGGCATCGACGATGTCCGTGAGATCCGGGACAAGATCGCCTTCGCGCCATCAGACCTGCGCAAGAAGGTGTACCTGCTCGACGAAGTGCACATGCTGACGGGCGGCGCATTCAACGCGCTGCTCAAGACGCTTGAGGAGCCGCCGCCGCACGCGATCTTCATCCTCGCGACGACAGAACTCCACGACGTGCCGGCGACGATCATCTCCCGTTGCCAGCGGTACGATTTCCGGCGGGTGGCCAATGAAGCTGTGGTCCGGCGGCTCCGCTTCATCTGCGAGCAGGAGGGCTTCAAGGTCCCGGATCAGGGACTCTTGCAGATCGCGATTCAGTCTCGCGGAGGCCTGCGCGACGCCATCACGCTCTTGGAACAGGTGGTCGCCCGGTTCGGCGCCAACCCTGGAACGGATGACGTGCTCGTCTCGTTGGGCTTGACACACGACGCCCGGAGCGAGGCCCTCGCCCGCGCCCTAGTCGAAGACGACCTGGGCCAGGCGCTCACGCTCGTCCGCGAGGTAGCGGACGACGGCGTCGACCTCACGCGGTTCACGCGTGAGACGATCGACGTGCTCCGCGACGTCCTGCTCCAAGTAGTGAAGGGCGCGCCGAACCCAGCCTCGGAGCACCGCCTGCTTGGCGATTCGGCTATAGCCTCCCGGCGGGGCCCCGGCCCGGTCGCCCGGGCGATCGAGGAACTGGCCAAGGCTGACTTCCGGCAGGACCCCGGCAATCCCGTCCCGCTTGAGGTCGCGTGCGCGTCCCTCTTCATCGCGCCAGTCGTCCAGGCTGTGGCGGCGCCCGCGGCGAACGGTGGTGGCCCGGCGCGAGAGCCCGCAGGCCAGCGCCCAGCCCGGCCCGGGCCCGCCACGGGTGACGCCGCCCAGAAGCCTGGCCGTGAGGGCGATGTCTCCCCCGAGGAACGCTTTCTCCGTGACCTCTACGGCCGCTGCTCGACGGCCGACTTCAAACTCGGCGCGCACCTCAACGGCTCCTGCGAGGTCCTCTCTATCGAAGGCGACACCCTCGAAATGGGGTTTTTCTTCCGGCCGTCAATGGAGAAAATTCAGAATGAGGGCCGGACCTTGGTCGAACAACAGGCCGAGGCGATCCTGGGACGGCCGATGCGGCTTTCGGTGAAGCTTGTCGAGCGGAAGGCCGCCGCGCCACGGCAGCGGCCAAAATCCGGTCACCTGGTGCAGACGGCACGATCGATTCCGGGCGCGGTGCCCATTGGGAAGGAGTAGGCATGGCGAAAGTTAGCGGCAACAACCGGTACATGCGGCGTGGTGGCGGCGGGGGCCTGCCTGGGATGGGCGCGGGCGGCGGAGCTGGGGGTGGCGGCGGAAATCCGCTCGCGGCCGCCCAAGAGATGTTCGCCAAGGCCCAAGAGGAGCTGGCGGGGGCTTCCGTCGAAGGCAGCTCCGGCGGCGGCGCCGTCCGTGTGCGGATGTCGGGCGAGCAGAAGATCCTTGCGATCACGCTCGACCCGGAGGTCGTCGACCCAGACGGCGTCGATATGCTCCAAGACCTGATCATGGCCGCGATCGCCAACGCCAGCGAGAAGGCCTCCGACTTGCAGGCGAAGTCTTTCGGCGCGATCACCGGCGGGTTGAACCTGCCGGGCCTCGGGCTTGGCTAGCCCTTCGTGACCGCACAATCCACCCCAGAGCCGATTACGCGGCTGATCGAGGCCTTCAACCGCTTGCCGGGTGTCGGCCCAAAGTCGGCCCAGCGGCTGGCGTACCACATGTTGCGCGTCTCGAGCGCGGAGGCCGAAGGGCTCGCGACGGCGATCATCAATGTGAAGCGCCGCATCCGCTTCTGTTCCGTCTGTCTCAATATCACGGAGCACGACCCCTGCGGCTTCTGTTCGGACTCGCGTCGCGACCCAGCAGTCCTCTGCGTTGTCGAGCAGGCGCTCGACATCCTGGTCGTCGAACGGACCGGGGCCTTTCGCGGCCGCTACCACGTCATGCATGGCGCGCTGAACCCGATTGCGGGCATCGGGCCGGACCAGTTGCATCTGCGCGAACTGTCCCGCCGGGTCGAGACTGGTGAGGTGCGGGAGGTGATCATGGCGACAAATCCGAACCTCGAAGGCGAGGCGACAGCCATGTATGTCCACAGGCTCCTGGCGCCCATGGGGGTGCGCGTGACACGCTTGGCCCGCGGCCTGCCGAGCGGCGCCGACCTCGAATACACTGACGACGTAACGCTCGCCCGCGCGCTCGAGGGCCGTCAGGAACTGACCTGAGATGCCGGAGCGTCCACGAGTCTATCGCACGGACGCGCTCATCCTCACCCGCGGCCCTCTCGGCGAAGCCGATAGCGTCTTCACCTTGTTCAGCCCGGAGGTCGGCAAGTTTGACGCGGTGGCGCGTGGCGTCCGCAAGGCGCAGAGCCGCCTGCGCGGCCACCTCGAGGCTCTGTCTTGCGTCCATGTCCAGTTGGCCACGGGCCGGACCTTCGATGTCATCACCCAGGTGGCGCCCATCGACCCGTTTCGCGCGCTGCGGGACGACCTCGAAAAGGGCGCCCTCGCCCAGTATGTGGCTGAGGTTGTCGTTCACGCGACGGCCGAAAGGCACCCTCAGCCGGAACTCTACGCCCTCGCGATGCTGACCCTCTCGGCGCTCGCGGCTGGGGCGCCGTCCCACGTTTGCCGGTACTTCGAGGTGCATCTCCTGACGTTGAGCGGCTACGACTTCCATCTCGACAGTTGCGCGCTCTGTGCGGGCCGCCTCCCGCCGGAAGGCTCGTCCGTCGCCCCCCAGAGCGGTGGGCTGACCTGCGAAGCGTGCCGGGGGCGCGGCGGGCCAAGCGTCGGGGTGAGCTCACGGGCGATCAAGGCCTTACGGTTCGCCCGCGCGCAACCGCTGCCGGAGTTCATGGCGCTGCGCATGGACGCGGACCTCGCCAGCGAACTCGAAGCGGTCCTGCGCCTGATGGTGCGGCAGGTCGTGGACCGGGAGATCCGCAGCGCGCGCTTCCTCGAACAGCTGCGGCACCTTGGTCCGGCGCCGGTCGGACGGATCGACGAGGCGCAAGCGGCGGCCGAAGCCATGGAAGCAGCGGGAGCGCCGCCCGGTGTACACTAGAGGCACATCACACGACGGTTAGGTTTGCCATGCCCCTTTACGAGTACCTGTGTCAGCCCTGCAACGGCATTTTCGAAGAGCTTCGCCCCATGCGGGAATCCTCGGAAGCCGTCCCCTGCCCGGAGTGCTTTAAGGACGCGAAGCGGATCATGCCGACCTCGTTCTCGGCGTTCACGTTCCGCGAGGGCTACCCGCGCCGCATCCCTGACGACGGCAAGTACTATCACCTCGGCAACAAGGTCTCGAAGCCGATTACGGGCGGCCGGCCGAACGAACACCCCGAGGTCAACAAGCCGGAGCCCAAGACGAAGCGCCTGAAGGGCGACAAGGCGATGATCAACGATATGGTCGCGGAGGCCGCCCGGGCCAACCTGGTGGACATGACCGGCAACCGCATCGAACCGGCCGAAGTGAAGAGCGCCGTCGACCAAGGGCGCGTGATCCGGACGGGAACGCCGAACCGGTAACGCGGTCGCGAGCGGGGCATAGCTTCGCTCTGCTCGCTGCCCAGCCTGTGCGGCTTCGTGTTGCACACGCCCGCGCACACACACTGGCGCGAGGTCAGCCCTGGGCCGCCGCGCCGGTTCTCGGTAGCGGGCGCCCGCAGGACTGAGTGAGCAAGGCGGACCGACGAATCCGGGCGACCCGACGGCGCGGTGACGCATTGGAGCCGCGTGGGGGTCGCGCGCCCATGATAAGTTAAGCCAGCGGCGGGTTAGTCCTGCCTCGGATCCCTTCGAGTCGTTCTCCACGATATGCTGCCCTATCCCAGTCCATCAGCGTCTTAGCGCACGGCCTGCCTTCCCCAATCCAATCGATTGTCCGAGTCAGCGCCGTGCGCATCATATGGGTCACGGTCTTAGTTAAGGTCGACGCTCCTTCAATACGCGACGGCTCGATCGGGCCGCCATGCACCACCTTGCTACGGAGAGTGTAGAAGTCTTTGAACGCCTTAGCGACTTCCTCCCGCTCGCCCGGCGTCTCCCCGAGCCAAAGTGCGGCCCGCCCCGCGAGACGGAATGCGAGTGCATCCTTGACATCAGACAGAAGGAGCGCCTCGCAAGAAATTCCGAGATCAATCACTCTATCGTCCAGAGATATGCGCGTAGTGCTTTCGTGGAATCTTCTTAAGGAAATCTTCACGTAATTCGGAATCGTAAGATATATCTGGTCCACTTGATGGAACATATCTACCCAGTTACTTAACTGCGGCTGGGATAGACGGGTAACCATTCTCGGTAAACGCGACATGATTGAGAACGACCGACCAGACAATCTTTGTGGCCACAAGTTCCCAGTTACTGATGATTCGTACAATACCGGAAAGAGAAGAAATGGATCACTTGGTTCCACAAGAGCGAGGCATTGCACGGCGAGGTCTGATCTCTCGACGAGTAGACGGAGATCGTCTCCTTTAGGAGTTGGCTCTCCCTCCCTTATCCATTGTTTTACACTACACTCACTTTGGAAGAATAGTTCTGGCCCAAATGGCGAAGTAGTCGGATCCAGACTAAAGAGAGATCGAGATGGGCGCGTCGCTACTTCGTCCAATGTACCAAGCCACAAGTTTTCCGAAAACTGCACTCTATTAACAGGAATAGTCAGACCCAAAACATTGACTAAGCACCGGAGAGTCGCGACGTCCTGGTCGACGAACAGCTCCATCTCCGACCAAGCCTGATCGAAGCCCGACTCGAATCCTTGCGATGCCGAGCGCTGAAGCATCTCGTAGCAAACACCGTGAAGCAGCCTTGAGATGGGCCAGGGGAAGGCACCGTTGCCGGTCGTCGCCCACTCGGCTTCGCCTCGTCCGAGCGAGTGGTCCGCGCGCATGGCTTCCTCGACTCCGCTTGGAATCGCTTCGCCGACTTTCATCCAGGCCAACGGACCATCGCGTTGAGTCGGGGGTAATTCGCACCACTGCCCGTGGACGCGCTCAAGCCATCGCCGAACCTCATCGCGGGCCTGGAGCCTTGTTGCGGTATGCAGGGGCGAGTCCACGCCTGCTATCATACCAAAGTGGGGGGGGATGCTGAACGCGAACCAGTAACCTCTTCAATGTCGATGCAGGCTGGGCCAACCGCCCAGGTGGCGAACTGGGCAACGGGCGCGGCGCGAGCACGTGAGGGCGAAGCGCTAACTGGTGCGGCCGAGGACGTACTCGCCGAGCCGCATAAGGATCGCGTGCGCTTCCGTGCGCGGGCAGGCGGCGATCGCCTCGTTGGCGCGCGTGACGTATGTGCGCGCCATGTCCATCGACGTGGCTAGCGCACCTGAGCCCCGGACGTACTCGATCGCTTCTTGGAGGCGCTGCTCCTTATTGCGATGCGCGGCGAAGAACTTGCCGATGGGGTTGTTCTTCGGCTGCCGTTCGAGCAGGAGGAGGCCCGGCAGGGTGATCGTGCCTTCGCGGAGATCGCTGCCCACGGGCTTGCCCATCTCGGCCTCGTCGCCGGTGAAATCGAGGATGTCGTCCACGATCTGGAAGGCCATGCCGAGGCTGTAGCCATAGGTGCGGAACGCCTCGACCGTGGCTTGGTCGCAGCTGGCCAGCGAAGCGCCACCTTCGCCCGCCGTTTCGAAGAGGGCCGCGGTTTTGCCGCCGATCCGCCAGAGGTAATTCTGGATGTCCTTGCCGACATCGAATGCGGCGGCGTCCTGATCGAGTTCGCCGCTGGTCATCTTCATCAGGGCGAGGGCGAAGAGCCGCGTGACGTGGAGGCTGCCGGTGCGGGTCACCATCTCGGCGGCGTTCGCGAACATGTAGTCGCCGAGGAGCACAGTGAGGGCGTTATCGAAGGCGGCGTTGGCGGTGGGCCGGCCGCGGCGGCTGACGGCGCCGTCGACCACGTCGTCATGGACGAGGCTCGCCGTGTGCAACAGCTCGATGGCGGCTCCCAGTGGGACGAGGCGGTTGAGGGCGTAGTCGCCGAACGTCCCAGCGAGGAGCACGAGCGCTGGCCGCATCCGCTTGCCGCGGCCCTGAAGCGCGTGGTCGAGCATCCGCTTCAAGGGCGCGATCTGCACCTGCTTAGTGGACTCCAGCATGTCTTCCACGAGGATGAGGTCTTCGGCGACGGGGCCGTAGAGCGCCGCGAACTGTGGGTTCATCGACCCGCCTCCGCAGCCGGGGAGATCGTCACGCCGAAGAGACGGGCGGCGTTGGCGGTCGTTGAGGTGGCGACGCAGATGGCCGGAACGCCGCGTGCGGCCGCGATCGCTTCGATCGCGGAGACGACGTGCGCGGGCTCGTTCCGGCGTCCCCGGATCGGCTGCGGCGGCAGGTAGGGGCTGTCCGTCTCGACCACGAGCGCGTCGAGCGGGAGTCCGGCCGCTATCTTCCGTGCCTCGTCGTTCTTAGGGTACGTGATCGCGCAAGCGACCGAGACGGCGAAGCCAAGTTCCACATAGCGGAGCGCTTGGGCCAGCGTCCCGCCGAAGCAGTGCATCACGCCGACGGGCCGGCCTTCGGACGGGAGCGGCGATCGGGCGGCATAGGCGGCCAACGCCGCATAAATCGCCTCTTCGGCGCCGCGTGAGTGGACGCTAATGGGCTTGCGGGTTGTGATGGCGATCTCGAGCTGGGCGCGCAGAATCTCTTCCTGGCGGTCGTGGGGCGAGTGATCGCGGTAGTGGTCGAGGCCGATCTCTCCGATCGCGACGACTTCGGGCTGGGCGGCAAGCGTCGCCAATTCGTCGAGGAGCGCGGGCGTGATGTCTTTGGCGTCGTGCGGGTGGTAGCCCACGGCCGGAAAGACGGCGCCTGCGAACCTGGCGGCGAGCGCCAACGCGGCCAGGTTCGACTCCGGGTCATAGCCACAAACGGTCATGCCTCGCACGCCGGCCGCCATGGCTCGGCCGACCGCTTCATCGGCGTCACTGGCGAAGGCGGTGTCTTGGAGGTGGCAGTGGGTGTCGAAGGCGATCATGCGGGGCTCCCTGCCACTTCGACTTCGACTGTGAGCGCGTCCAGCTTGGCGTAGAGGGGGCGCGCCACGCCGACGCGATGGCCGCCCGCCAGGGTCTCGAAGCGCCAGCCGTTGTCGGCCAGGAGGCCCGCGAGGCCGAGGTCTTCGTGGAGCTGCTGCGTGGAGAACGGCAGGATGGGGTGGAGGATCGTCTTCACCGCGTTGATGGCGTTGACGGCGGTCGCCAGCGTCTCGGCCGCGTGGGCGCGGTCGACCTTGACGGCCTTCCAGGGTTCGCGCTCGCCGAGGTAGCGGTTGGCGGCTTGCGCGACCGCCAGCCCTTCGTTCAGCGCCGCCCGTAGGTGGACCGCTCCATATTCGGCGCCAGCCTTCTCGAAGGCAGCCCGTGCGGCCGCGAGCAACGCTTCGCTTTCGGGCGCGAGCTCGCCGGTCTCCGGGATCGCCCCATCGAAGTTGCGGTTGAGCATCGTGATCACGCGGTTCGCAAGGTTGCCCCAGGTGCCGATCAAGACGTCGTTGTTCTGGCGGATCAGCTCGTCTTCGCGGAACTCCGAGTCGCTGCTTTCGGGCATGATCGCGGTGAGGTAAAACCGCACGACATCCGGCGCGTAGGTGTCGAGGAGATTGAGCACCCAAGTGCCGGTGCCCTTCGATTTGCTCTGCTTCTGACCGGCCGAGAAGTTGACGTATTGGTTGGCTGGCACATCGAACGGCAAATTGAGTCCGCCGTACCCCATCAGCATCCCGGGCCAAATGATCGTGTGAAACGGGATGTTGTCCTTGCCGATGAAGTAGTAGGACTTGGTCGCCGGGTCCTCCCAGTAGCGCCGCCACGCCTCCGGGTCGCCGGAGCGCTGGGCCCATTCGCGGGTGGCGGAGAGATAGCCGATGACCGCGTCGAACCAGACATAAATGCGCTTCGTCTCCCATTCGTCGACCGGGATGGGCACGCCCCAGGAGATATCGCGCGTGATCGCCCGGTCTTGCAGGCCCTCGGCGATCCAGCCGAGCGAGAAGTTGAGCACGTTCTTGCGCCAGTGCGTCTGTTTCGTAAGCCAGGCGCCGAGCGCCTCCTGGAACTTCGGAAGGCGGAGCAAATAGTGCTGCGAGGCGCGCGTGACCGGCCTCGCGCCGCTAAACCGGCTGCGCGGGTCGATCAGGTCCGTCGCGTCGAGCGTCTTGCCACAGCTATCGCATTGGTCTCCGCGGGCCTCTTTATATGCGCAATGCGGGCACGTGCCCTCGACATAGCGGTCGGGTAGGAAGCGTTGCGCTTCCGGGTCGTAGAGTTGGTCTTGCGTCCCGACTTCGAGGAAGCCCCGTTCCAGCAGCCGGAGGAAGACTTCCTGGACGGTCGCGTAATGGTTCTCGGTCAGCGTGGTGGTGAAGAGGTCAAAGCTGATGCCGAGTCGCTCCCATGTTTCGAGGATCTTCGGGTGGTAGCGGTCGACGACATCGCGGGGTTGGATGCCTTCGCGTTCGGCGGTGACGGTGATCGGTGTCCCGTGGCAATCGGAGCCGGAGACCATGAGGACTTCGTTGCCGATCAGCCGCTGGTAGCGCGCAAAGATGTCGGCAGGCAGGTATGCGCCCGCGACCTGACCAACGTGCAGGAGGTAGTTGGCGTAGGGCCATGCCACACAGACGAGGATCCGTTCCTGCAACGCGCGTATCCGGGATTCAGGCTTTTCGCGAGTCTACCACAGGCGCTTTCTAGGGGAGGGCTTCAACGTCTTCGCCCGGCCAAAGGGCGTAGGCGCGCTCACGTGTGACGCTGAATCGCTTGGCCGCTTCGGCCGCGGCGCCGGACCGTCGGGCGCCCGCCCTCCGCATCTCGGCGAGGTACGCCTCCACCTCGGCGGTCGCGTCGCCTGGCGCCCGCGGCTGGACGCGGAAGACGACGGTGACTTCGCCCTTGGTCACGGCGAAGCGGCTGGCGAGCTCCGCCGCAGGCCCTCGGACGACCTCCTCGTGGAGTTTCGTCAGTTCGCGGCAAACCACCACTTCCGGGTCGCCGAACGTTTCGGCGATTTCCGTCAGCGTCGCGGCGAGCCGGTTGGGGCTCTCGAAGAAGACGATGGTCGCGCCCGTCTCCGCGGCCGCCTGAAGCGCGGTCCGCCGCTCGGACTTCGGGCGCGGCAGGAAGCCGAGAAAGACCACCGGGGCCCCTTCGAAGCCGGCCACGGAAACGGCGGCCGCTAGCGCCGACGGCCCGGGGACGGCAACGACCAGCACGCCCGCGGAGTGTGCGGCCGCGACCAGCCGCGCCCCGGGGTCGCTGATCCCCGGCGTGCCGGCGTCGCTCACGAGCGCGACCACGCTCTCGCGGGCGCCGGCCAGGAGCGCTTCCGTCCGAGCGCCGACGTTGTGCTCGGTGAGGCTGACCATCCGCGCGGCCGAGCTGGCGAGGGTGACCAGCTTGCGCGAAACGCGTGTGTCCTCAGCCGCGACAATGGTGGCCGCAGCCAGCACCCGCATGGCCCGCGGAGAGAAGTCATCGAGATTGCCGATGGGGGTGGCCATGACATAGAGGCCCGGCAGAGGGGCTGAGCGTCGTGCGGCGGGGTTGTCAGTCATAATCGTACCTGTATTGACGAAGTTGATTGACCGGCCCATGGCCCCCTACCTACACTCAAACGGTAAGAGCGCGGGCGGTCCCGGCTCCCACTCTACTCCCAGGGGAACGCTGAATTGACTACCGCTGCCGCCTACCCGTCCGCCGCCCTCGATGCACCGGAACGTGGCCGTGCTCCGCTCTTTAAGCAGCTCCGGCGAGCCTACGGTTTCGATGAGGTCGCCATCGTGCCGGGAGAGGTCACGATCAACCCGGAGTTGGTCGAGTTAGGCCTGGACATCGGCGGCCACAGCTTCCGCATCCCGTTCCTCGCCTCGGCCATGGACGCTGTCGTCGACCCGACCTTCGCCGTCGAAATGCACAAAGCCGGCGGCCTCGCCGTCCTCAACCTCGAAGGCGTTTGGGCGCGTTACGCCGACCCTCGGCCGATCCTCCAGCAAGTCGCTGCGGCCAGTCGTGACGAAGCGACCGCCATCCTTCAGGCCGCCTACCAACAGCCTGTGCGGGACGAGTTCGTGGCCATGCGGATCAAAGAGATGAAGGCCGGCGGCGCCATCGCGGCCGTAGCGCTGACGCCTGTGAACACGAAAGCGCTGGCGCCCCTGATTCAGGAGGCCGGCGCTGACCTCCTCGTCGTCCAAAGCACCGTGACGACGGCTCGGCACGAATCGAACAGCATCGAGGGCCTGCGTTTCGATAAGCTCCTCAAGCACATCCGCATCCCGGTCATCGTTGGCAACACCGTTGGCTTCACGGCGACGCTCGAGTTGATGCAGACCGGCGTGGCCGCCGTCCTCGTCGGTGTCGGCCCCGGCGCGGCCTGCACCAGCCGCGAAGTGCTCGGCATCGGCGTGCCCCAGGTGACCGCCACGATCGACTGCGCCGCCGCCCGCGACTACTACTTCGAAGAGACAGGCCGCTATGTGCCCATCATTACCGACGGCGGCATCCGCACTGGCGGCGACGTCTGCAAGTGCATCGTGGCGGGCGCCGATGGCGTCATGATGGGTTCGCCCTTCGCCGCCACGACCGAGGCGCCGGGCCGCGGCTACCATTGGGGCATGGCCACGCCGCACGCAAACCTGCCGCGCGGCGTCCGCGTCCAAGTGGGCGTCAACACGACCTTGAACAAGCTGCTCTACGGCCCGACGAGCCGCACTGATGGCACGGAGAATCTCGTCGGGGCGCTCCGCACCGCGATGGGCATGTGCGGCGCGCACACGACGCGCGAGTTCCAACAGGCGGAGATGGTCATCGCGCCGGCGATCAAGACCGAAGGGAAGATCTACCAATTTGCGCAGGCCAAGGAGTAGCGTCCTCGCCGTAATCGCGGCGCTGATGGCCGCCCTCGCGCTCATCGCTTCCGGCTTTCCGGCGGGCCGCGGGAACGCGTGCTCGCTCGCAGCCATTCCGCCGGCGCAAATGGCCGTGGAGGCCGCCGTGGTCGTCATCGCGACCGTTGACGATGTCGATGGCGATCGGTCCGCGCGGTTGCGTCCAGAGGTTTTCCTGAAAGGCCCGGTGACTTCGCGCCCCATCGACCTGCGGCCCGACGAATCGGGCTGCGGACGTGCCGCCTTGGAGGAGGGCGGGCGCGTCCTCGCCTTCTTCTACCCATCCGATGGGCTCTCGGTCTGGCCCACGGCCGTCCAGGTCTATCAGCTCAAGGACGGCAAGGCCTCGCGCGGCGTGCCCGGGGAAGATCTCGAGGAGGCCTCGCTGATCGCCGAAGTGCGTCACCTGACGGAGCAGTACGCCGTGCCCCCAGCGGCCTCGGAATCGGGCGCCGGCATCGATTGGGCCACGACCATCGTGCCGGTCGGCGGCGCGCTGCTGGCGATCCTCGCCGTCAGCCTGGCGCTCCTGCGCGTCTGGCACCGGATCGACCCGAGCTGAATCGTGGCGTGGGGCGGCCGTTCTGCGTCCCTTTTTACGCCTTCGAACTCGCGGCCAGAGCCGCCTCGCCAAGTCGGTCGAAGTGGTAGATCAGGTCGATCTCGCCTGGCGACTGGCCGTACTGCGTTAACATCCACGCGGCCTTGCTGCGATGCTGGGTCCCGTGGTTCGCAACGTGCAGCAGCATCCACCGAAATCGACTGGCCCACCTCCCGCCGTCGGGAAGTTCGACCACCAAAAGGCGATGAAGGGACGCATCGTCGTGTCCAGCAAGAAAGCGCATCGTCCGGTCGTGGACGTCGCCCGCTTCCGCCACCAGCGAGGCTGCGTCTGGGTACTCCGCCGGGTCGAGATTCCAGGCCATGGCTTCGACAGGTGTCAAGATCCCTTCCCACGAGGCGAGCCAGCTCCGTTGGCTACTGACAACGTGGACGACGGTGTCCCGGAGCGACGGTTGCCCACCGGCCGAGGGCATCACCCACTGTTCCGGCGTCACTCGCCCGGCCGCGGTGAGGAGGCGCCGCAGCGCCTCGTCGCCGTAGAGGTAGAACTCCCGGAGCGCGTCAGCGAGCATCCTGGCACGATACACAGCGGTTCAGGGCAGTTCAAGCCGTCGCCCGAGCCCATCCAAGAGAGCCGCTCCGAGTCCGTTGGGCGGCGGCGCGGCCAGCTTCGCGAAGAAGTTTGGGAACGTTTTCGCGACGCAACCCGGGTCCTGGATGCGCACGCCCTCGACGACGAGCCCGAGGATGGCGAAGCACATCGCCACGCGGTGGTCGCTGAACGTCTCGATCGTGGCGCCGTGCAAGGGTGACGGCCACACCGTCAGCGTGTCGCCAACCTCTTCGACCCGCGCGCCCATGCGTTCGAGCCCGGAGCGAAGCCCGAACACGCGCTCGCATTCCTGCACGCGCAGCCGCCCGAGGTCCGCGAACCGCACGGGGTGGTCAGCGAACGGGGCGAGGACGATCGCGGTCATGATCGCGTCGGCGAGATGGCGCTCGCGCGAGAGTTCGGCCGGCAGCGGCAGGTAGCGTGCC
Organism: bacterium; assembly: GCA_945861295.1. GTDB lineage: Bacteria > Chloroflexota > Dehalococcoidia > Tepidiformales > Tepidiformaceae > CAMAUF01. The sequence goes on from CAMAUF010000003.1 coordinate 16,523, forward strand.
AGGTCGGCGTCGATCTGCCAGCCGGATTCGGGCATCCCGGGAACAGTGACCGACGAACCCCGCGAAGCGAGCAGGTGGCCAGCGCCAATGAAGTAGCTCGCGCTCGAGGCGTCCGGCTCGATGGCGAAGCTGCCGCCTTGGGCCGGGAACGCGTCTACCATGGCGCGAGTCATTTCGACGTAGGGCGCCTCCTCGGCGTTGCGGCCGGTCACACGGACATCCCAACCGCCACGGGCGGCGGCCAGCAGGAGGGCGGACGCGAACTGCGAACTCTCGTCGAGGCTGATATCGCAACGCCCGGGCTGCGCGCCCGCGCCATGGATGACGGCGGGGAGATGGCCGTCCGCATCGTCGATGCGGTAGCCGAGTTGCCGGAGAGCCGCGAAGAGGCCGTCCTGCGGGCGCTCGTGCATCCTGGGGACGCCGTAGAGGCGGTAGGCGCCGCGCCCGAGGCAGACGAGCGCCGCGAGGAATCGCGCCGCGGTGCCTGCGTTGCCCACGAAAAGGTCGAGCGGCGCGCCAGGTGAACCGCCGGGCGCGAGCCGCCCGCCCGTCCCGGCCACGGTGATCGAGCGGTTGGCCGGCTCGGCAGGGTCGTCCTCCACGCGCACATCGATGTCGAGGCGGCGGAGACACTCGGCCATGACCTGCGTGTCATCGCTCCAGAGCGCGCCGGTGAGCGTGGTCGTGTGCGGGGAGAGGGCGGCCAGCACCATCGCGCGATTCGTGACGCTCTTCGACCCAGGGATACTGATAGCGGCCTTCACCGGCCCCGCCAGCGGCACGACCTCGAGTTCGGTCGGGAGTTGCACCTGGTTATCTTGCGGCAGCGGGCGGCCGGCCGCGAGCGCCTACGGCGGCGGCGTCCCCTCACGCGGGGCCATCCCCTGCATGAAGCGCTGCACCATCTCCGGCCCCAACCAGTTCCAGGGCGCGTTCGCCGTCTGGCGGAGGAGTTGGTCGAACTCTTTGGAGGCGTCGTTGGTCATTTTGCCCAATTCGACGTTGGCATCGACGAGTTCGCTCGCCGCCTTGAAAAGTTCGCTCCAGCGCGACAGCACGATGGCGTACTGGTCGCCGAAGGCGAGGGCGCGTTCGGAAGGGCGAAAGAGGTCGTTCATCACCATGACGGTTCTCCCGTGCTGACTATGCCCGGTCGGCAGCGCCGCGACAAGTGTGGTCGCGATTCGGAAAAACGGTTGACAAACAGCACAGACGTTCTCTACTGTGGTCGAACTTCCGAACGGATGTGCGAACGATGCTGACAACCCTCCTGACCATTGCCTTCGATGCATTTCTGATCGGCTCAGCGCTGGTCACGATCACCGGAATCTGGCGGGAGGCGCGGGCCAGCCAGGTGCGTACCGCGGGAGGCTCCGACGAGGCCCGGATGCCGGAGCCGCGCCCTCAGCGTCGCCGCCGGAGTGCCGGCGCCCCCGGCCGCGCGCTGGAGTTCGGGCGGGGCCAACTCAACGCACGCCGTTATGGGCGGCCGGCCAGGCTGGCGCCGTCGCGGCTGATCTAATGCCGCGAGGCGAGCGGCCGCCGGGGCGAGGCCCGCTTGCCGCCGACGACTCGCTCAACCGACTGCACCCCGCCAATAATCTCCAGGCGTGAGAGGAGCCGCGAAAGCTGCTCGACGCCCGTGGTTTCGAGCGTCATGAGCACGGTCACGCCGCCATCCCGGCCGTCGACCGTATGGACGTCAACCATGTTCACCTTGTCATCGCTCACCAACTTCGTGACGTCGCGCAGGAGGCCAACCCGATCCCAGGCCTCGATTCGGATGCTGACCGGGTAGAGCTTCATGGTCTCGCCCCATTCGATTTCGAGGATGCGCCCGGGCTCGTCGGCGTTGAGGACGTTGATGCAATCGGCGCGATGGACGGTGATGCCGCGCGCACGGGTGACATACCCGGAGATTTGGTCGCCGAGGACCGGCGTGCAGCATCGCGCCATCGTCGTCAGCAGGTTGTTGACGCCGAGCACGGTCATGCTCGTGCTGCCGAGCGTTGGCGGCGCCGCACGGGCCGGATCGGCGGCCGGGAGTGCCGGCGGCGTCTCGTCCTGGAAGAGCACCCCGAGCTTGCGCGCAATGGTAATGATGCTGATCCCGCCGTAGCCCAGCCAAGCGAAGAAGTCGTCCCATGTGGGAGCGTTGAAGAGTTCGAGGACTTCGTCGCCGCGATTGCCGACGTCAATGGCCAGCCGACGCATCTCCTTGTCGAAAAGGTCTCGCCCACGTGCGATGTTGTCGGCGCGGTCTTGCTTCCGGAACCAGGCCCGGATTTTTTCGCGCGAATGGCCGGTGCGGACGTAGCCGAGGTTGGTATTGAGCCAGTCCCGCGAAGGCCCCTTGCTCCGGTTGCGCATGATCTCGACGATGTCGCCGTTCTGTAACCGATGCGTGAGTTGGACGATCCGGCCGTTCACCTTGGCGCCCATGGTCTGATGCCCGAGGTCCGTGTGGATTCGGTAGGCGAAGTCGAGCGGCGTCGCGCCGGCCGGGAGGCTGACCACTTCGCTCTTCGGTGTGTAGACAAAGACCTGATCTTCGAAGATGTCGGTCTTGACCGTCTCGACGAATTCCTCGGCGCCGGCCGTCTCGCTGCCGATGTCGATGAGCTCGCGAAGCCAGGCGATGCGTTCGTCGTCCTTGCCTTGGCGGCGGCCTTCTTTGTAGCGCCAGTGCGCGGCAACGCCGTACTCCGCCACGCGGTGCATCTCTTGCGTGCGGATCTGGACTTCGACCGGGCGGCCGCCTGGCCCGAGGACCGTAGTGTGCAGTGACTGGTACAGGCTGTTCTTCGGGTTGGAGATGTAGTCGTCGATTTGGCCAGGGATGGGCAGCCAGAGGGCGTGGACGGCGCCGAGGGCCTGCCAGCAATCCTGCAAGCTCTCCACGAAGACGCGGAGCCCGATCAGGTCGTAGATCTGGTCGAAGCCCTTCGATTGCGCCGCGTAGCGATTGATCTTCTGGTAGACGCTGTAGATGTGCTTCGCCCGCCCTTGAATCTGGGCCTGGATCGCGCTGGCGGCGAAGTGCGCGCTGAGCGCGCTGCGAGCTTCTTCGACGTGGCCTTCGCGCTCGTCCCGTTTGAGCGCGATCAACTGGGAAATCTCGGCGTACTTGGCCGGTTCCAGGTACCGGAAGGCGAGGTCTTCGAGCTGCCATTTGAGTTGCCAGACGCCGAGCCGGTTGGCGAGCGGTGCGAAGATCTCAAGCGTTTCGCGCGCGATCCTGCGTTGCTTCTCCGGCTTCAGCGCCCCCAACGTCTGCATGTTGTGGACGCGGTCGCAGAGCTTGATCAACACGACATCGAGGTCTTCGGCCATCGCCAGGAAGAGCTTGGAAAGGTTCTGCGCTTGGACGGAATCGCGTGCGCTCTGGTCGTCGCTGGCGAAGGGGATGGCGAGCTTGTCGAGTTTCGAGAGGCCATCGACCATTCGGGCGACATGAGGGCCAAATCGACCGGCGATCTGGGCGTTCGTCACGTCGCAGTCTTCCTGCACGTCGTGGAGAAGCGAGGCGGCGATCGCTTCTTCGTCCAGTTCGAAGCGCATCGCCATCAGGGTGACTTCCACGGGATGCACGATGTAGGGCCCGCCAGACTTGCGGATCTGGCCGCGATGGCACTCCTCGGCGAACGCGTAGGCCTCCTGAATGATGCCCAGCCGTTCGCTCGGTAAATAGGAAGCGGCCTTTACGAGGACCTGCTGAAACGTCCCCGCCGCCACTGGCGCCTCATCGAGGTCGACGGCCAAAATTAGGCTCCCCCTTGCGAAGCTACACGCCTCGCGCGCGCTCGCCGAAGCCGAACCGGCCTGTCCAGCCGCTCGGGTCGTCCCCGGGCGGGTGCGGTTCGGCTGCTCGCTCGCGTTGCCGTATCCTACCATGGACGATTCGAGGGATTCCACGAAGATGAGCACCAATCAACCCGCCCCTTCCAGTCCGGGCGCGCGAATCCAAGCGCCACGCGGTGTCCAGGACATCCTCCCGGCCATGCAGCCGTATTGGATGGCGATCAACGACGCTCTGCGTGAAGTGACGGCGCTGTATGGCTACCGCCGGATTGATACGCCGGCCTTCGAGTACGCCGCCCTGTTCGATAAGGGGTCAGGTGACACGAGCGACATCGTCGAAAAGGAGATGTACCGCTTCGAGGACCGTGGCGGCGACAAGCTCGCGCTGACGCCTGAAGCGACGCCGGCCATCTGCCGCGCATACCTCGAACACGGCCTGGCCAGTTGGCCGCAACCCGTCCGCCTCTACACGACGCACGCGATGTTCCGCTACGACCGGCCACAAAAAGGGCGCTATCGCCAGCACACCCAGTTCGACTGTGAAGTCCTCGGTTCGATGGACCCGCTAGTCGACGCCGAGCTGATCACGATGCTCTGGGACCTGTATCGCCGGCTCGGTATCCTCAACGTCCAGGTCCGGCTGAACTCGATCGACGACCCCGAGCCGCGCAAGGCCTATGTGGAGCGCCTGAAAGACCACTACCGGCCGCACCTGGCCACGCTTTCGGAGGATAGCCAACGCCGCTTCGAGCGCAACCCGCTCCGCCTGTTGGACAGCAAGGATGTTCGCGACCAGGCCCTGAAGGCGACTGCCCCGAAGCTGGTCGAGAGCCTCTCCGCCCCCGCCCGCGAGCACCACGAGGCCGTGTTAGCCGCCCTCGCAGCCGCTGACGTTTCCGTGGCTATCGACCCGCTCATCGTGCGAGGGCTGGACTACTACAATCGGACGGTCTTCGAGATCGTGCCGACCGATGATGACCGCGCCCAAAGCACGATCGGCGGCGGCGGCCGGTACGATGGGCTCATGCGGATCCTCGGGGGACCGGCCACGCCGGGCGTCGGCTTCGGCAGCGGCATCGAACGGATCATCCTCGAGATGCAGCGCTGCGAAGTGAGCCTCGCCGAGCCAGCCTCGACCAGTGTCTTCGTCATCCACCAAGGCCCAGCCGCTCAACGCGTCGCCGTGTTCGCAGCCGGGCAACTCCGCGCGGCCGGCATCTCTGCTGTGGTGGCGGAATCGGGGCGTTCGTTCAAGTCGCAGTTCCGTAGCGCCGACGCCTCCGGGGCGCGGCTGGCGGTGATCATTGGGGAGGACGAGGCGGCGCAAGGCGCAGCCGTGGTCAAGGAT
>CAMAUF010000004.1 GCA_945861295.1 bacterium
GTGCTGATTTCGGCGGCGGCCCAGCTCGACCGCCGGGACTTCACGCTGCTGATCGTGGGCGGCGATGACCGCGCCTCAGCCCTCCGCGCCGAGCTGGAACAGCAGGCCCGCGAGTTTGAAATTGAGGCAAACGTCCGCTTTGAAGGGGCCGTCCCGCACGACTCGCTCCCGCTCTATTACAGCGCCGCCGATGTCTGCGTCGTGCCGAGTTACTATGAGAGCTTCGGGCTCGTGGCGGTCGAAGCGATGGCGTGCGGCACGCCGGTCGTGGCATCGCGGGTCGGCGGCCTCATCTCCACGGTGACCGACGGCGTCACCGGCTACCTCATCCCCTGGCGTTGCCCGGAGCCGTTCGCCGAAAAGATCGAGATCTTGCTCGCCAACCCCGAGCTGCGCGCGAACTTCGCCGCGGCGGCCCAGCGCTCTGTCGAACGCTTTCGCTGGAGCCGCATCGGTGGCGAGATGGCGGCCTTTTACGGCCACGTTATTCGCGAGCACTTCTCCGGCGGGCGGGGACATCGCCGGCGGCCGCCAGGGAAGGGCGTGAAGCGCCCGCGTCTGGGTAAGATGGCGCGAAACGACGGATGAGGTAACGCACATGGGCAGGCTTGAGGGCAAGGTCGCGGTGGTCACGGGCGGGGCGAGCGGGATCGGCGAGGGCGCCGTGCGGCTGTTCGCGGCCGAGGGCGCCAAGGTCATCATCGCCGACATCCAGGATGCGCGCGGCGAAAAGCTGGCGGAAGAACTCGGCACTGTGACGGCGTTCGCGCACTGCGACGTTTCCCAAGAGGCCGACATCGCTGCCGCCATCGACCAAGCTGTCCGCAAATGGGGCCGGCTCGATTGCATGTACAACAACGCGGGCTTCGGTGGCGTCTCCGGGCCGATCGACGAACTCGACCTGGCCGCCTATGACGCGACGATGGCCGTCCTCCTGCGCGGCGTCTTCTGCGGGATCAAGCACGCGGCCCGCGTGATGAAGCCGCGGGGCGGCGGCAGCATCGTCAGCACGGCCAGCGTGGCTGGCGTCGGCGCGATTTTCGGACCGCACACCTACTCGGCCGCCAAGGCGGCCGTGATCCATGTCTCGAGAACCGTCGCGGTCGAACTGGCTGAGCACAACATTCGCGTCAACGCGATCTGCCCAGGCGGGATCGCGACGCCAATCTTCGGCAAGGGCATGGGCCTCAGCGCCGAACAGGCCGACGCGACAGTCGAAGTGATGAAGGGCGTGTTGGCCCAGGGCCAGCCGATCAAGCGAGCGGGCCTGCCACGCGACATCGCCGAGGCGGCGCTCTGGCTCGCCAGCGACGCATCGAGCTTCGTGACGGGCCAGGCCATCGTCGTCGATGGCGGCATCACGCTGGCGCCGGGCGGGATGTGGGCGAACCGTCAGGGGACCCCGGAGGAACGCCGCGCACGGATGGCCGCTGCTTTTGCAGGCGCTGCGCAACAGGGGTAGGGCGGGACGAGGGGCGAGCCCGTCACTTCGGGTAGGCGCCGAGGTTGGCGCCTTTCGAGGCGGCCCCGATCGCTGGGCTGCCTGGCTTGAGATGAAAGTCGCCTTTCGCCGCATCGACGAACAGGGGGTCGGCCGCGCGATTGTTCTTGCCTTTCTCGGTTGTGATCGAGTTCTCAATCGTGAAGCTCGCGCCGAGCGTCTCGAAGTCGCGGCTGTTGCCCCAGAGGATCGAGTCGCGGACGGTGAGCTTGGATCGATCCTCGACGAAGATCGCGGCGCCGGCCGGCGCGGTGAACCGGCAGTCGTGCCCGGCGATGGTCACGTGCTCTAGGGTCACAACCGACGGGGCAGCGCCGCCGTCGACGTACAGCGCGGCGCCTGAGCGCTGGTCGCTGGAGCAGCCATTGGCGAAGAGGATGTCTTCACGCATAGTCCCCGTGGCCCCTTCGTCCCAGAAGACCCCGGATCCATGGGTCGGGGCGTAGTTGCCGGTGATCACGTTGCCGTGCAGCTTCGCGGGGACACCGCCGATGAGGACGCCCCCGCCCCATCCGTACTTCACGGTGACGCCGATCTCGTTGCCGCGCACCACGTTGTCGGCAACCTCGGTTTCGGCGGTGGAGACGTAGATACCGCCACCGTGGTCGGAGTGGCCCCGATTGGCCTCGACCATGTTGCGCAAAACCAAGGCATAGCGACCGGCGACGTTGATCCCGGCGCCACGCCCGGCCTGGTTGCTGTGGATGACGTTGTCCTCGATCCGGACCGTGGGCTTCGAGCCGTCCCAGTCTTGGGCCTCGGTGTGGATGCCGCCGCCGCGGTTCTCGTCGAGGAAACCGGTAGTCTCATTGCCGTAGACCTCGTTGTGTGAAATCAACACGTCGCCGTTGCCGATGATCTCCACGAAGACGCCGCCCCCATTGCCGCTCCCGTCTTCGTAGGTCTTGCCAAGTCCGCGCCCGCCCGTGATCCGGAATCCATCGACGACGGACTTGCCGTTTGACTGGAGGTGGAGCTGAACAGCCGGCCCCTTGTCGCGGCCGTCGATCACGGAGCGGAACTTGGAAGCATCGCGGCTGCCGAAGTCCTCGCTGAACCCGCCGAGGAGCGTGACCGCCGTGTCGATGGGGTCAGCGAACTTGCCGACGGCCACACTTTCGGCATACGTGCCGGCCGCGACCTGGACCACGTCACCGGCCTTGGCGGCAGCCAGCGCCGCGTTGATCGAGCCGAACGGGGCGGCGGACGTGCCCTTCCCGTTGCCTCCCGCCCGGACACAGATGACCGACGGCGACCCCGCTCCAGCGCCGGTGCAGGCGGAGCGCTGCCCGTTGTCGTAACCGTTGGGGCCTTTGCCGAGGTACTGGAGCGGCCCAGACCAACCGTCGGGGCGCGCCGCGCCGGATGCGGTGGCGCCGCTCGCGCCACTGCCCGCGCCCGAATTGCCGCCACCACTGGAGCCGGAGCCGGAGGTGGTGGTTGGCTCGCTCGCCGTCCCGGCGGCGGTGGATGCGGAATACGCGCCCAAATCCGACGCGCCGGAGCGCGGCCGGCCCGAGGCTGGGTGCACGTATTCGAAGTCGACCGTTGCCCCCAGCGCGAGCGCCGCCTTGTGAAGCTCGCCGGCGGCGCCCGCGGCGGCGGCGCCCTTGACAAGAGTGAAGTCGCCGGCAGCCTCGTCGGCGAACCCAGGCCCACTGCCGTCCCCGACACGCAGATTCTTCAGGCCGGCGATCCCGCCTTTGGCGGGCGGCTTGTCGTCGCGCCATTCGAACATGCCGGGTGACACCCAATTGACGCCGAGTTCGAGCTGGCCCTCGAAGCGCATCCATGCCAGTTCGGTCGGGTTGGAACCGGGAGTAGCAGACCGCACAACGATGATGTTGTTCCGGACATCGATCGTCTCGTCCGGCGTATCGGCGTCGAACAGCGAGGTGCGATACCGCGCGTTCGGGCCTTCCCGATCGGCCTGGACGACAACCGTGTTGTTGTAGAAGTAGAGTGTGCCCTTGCGATAAACATCGGGGACGCCGCTATCGCCGCCGTAGTGCACCAAGTTGGACGCGCCGCCCGGCCCCGCGATCAGGACGTTGCCGTAGACGAGCGTCGTGCGGTACTCAGGCAGATCCTTCGTGACCGGAAACGACTCCTGCGCGTCGACCAGGTCGAGCGACCGGCTCCCGCCATCGATGCGGTTGTAGCGTATCACCGTGCCTGCCGAACGGTCTTTCAGCGCTGCGCCACCCGAACCCTTTCGCAGCGGGCCGATGTCGTTGAACTGGAAGACCATGCCGGCCGCTTCGGTGTAGATGTTGTGGTGGCGGTCGTTCGCGACGGTGACCGTGCCGTTGCCATATACCCGCGAGCGTTCAAGCAGGATGTCCCGCGAAAGGACCTCCTCGGAGTCGCCCGAGGCGACGAAAAATCCGTTGCCATTGGACTCGATCTCGACTCCGCGCACCGTGATGTGTTCGCCACGTTCGACGAATATGCCGGCCGCGTTGTTGGTGTACTTCACCGCCTTGCCGCTCGACGATGTGAACGAGTACTCGTGGAATGCGTTCCGGATGTGCAGGCCCTGGATCACGATGTACTTGGGCTTATAGCCCCACTGGTCAGCGGCGCCGAGGGTGATGTGGATCAGCCCGCGCGGCTCGCCGCCGCCGGAGAAGGGGTAGGTCATCCCGGCCCGCGTAACCGCGTCCTGGCCATCGATCACGGGCAGCTCGCCGGCTGGGCCGGCCACGCCGCAGACGACGATCGGCTGCTCCTCGGTGCCCTGGCCGCGCAGGAAGAACTTCTCGCGGTACGGCGTGTCGCGCCAGTGAATGCGGACCGTATCCCCCGCGGCCAGGTCCTCCCACGGGACCTCGCCGAGCGACCCCAGTTCTTCGCCGGGGCCAACCTCGTAGGCGCGGCCCGAACCCGTGTGCTCGCACGCCAACGGCGTCATCTGGGCGCTGCCAACGGCCTGGCCGCCCCCGGGCGCGGTCGTGCTATCGGTGCCGGGCGCCGTCTCCTTCGACGAACCCGAGCACGCCGTAACTGCGACCGCCGCCGCAATCACGCCGAGCCAACGCCACCGTCTCGCCGCCATCGGGTCACTATCGCCACACTGACCTACCGCGTCAAGCGATGGGAACGATGCCGGCAGCGCCATATTCGGGGTGGTGGCGGCATGGCGAAACGGACGAAGAACGCCAAGACGGACCGTGGAACCGGGAGTCTGTTGAAGCGTATACCGTGAAATTCCCGAGCCGCCGCGCTCATGGCTTGCACGGCGACGGGATCATCTTTGCTAGCGCTTCGGCCCAGGCATCGTAGGCGGCCTCCGTCGGGTGGATGCCGTCGTCAACCCACTCGTCATCATCGGCTTGCTGCTTGTAGATGGGCCGCAAGTCAACGACCTTCACCCCGCGCGAGCCTGCTTCCTTAATCATGATCGCGTCGTAGGCGTCACGAAGGGCGCGAGTGCCGCCGTAGCTTGGCCCGTCGGGAGCGCGAAACCACTCGTTCTGGAGGAGGACGAACACTCGGGCGCCGCTCGCGACCGCAGCATCGAGCACGACCCCGATGTTCTTCCGGTACTCGGCCTCGGAGACGCTGTTTGCGATGTCGTTGGCGCCGGACTGGAACGTTATCAGGTTGGGGCCGAACTCCCCAATCCGCGGAAGCTGGTCGTCGATCATCTGGCCAGCTGTGTAGCCGCTAATCCCGGCGTTATTCAGCTCCACCGTGCACCCGGCCTTCCGCCAGCGCTCGGCCAGCCGGGCGGGGAAAGACCCGGTCTCGATATCCTCCGCACCGATCCCCTGCGAAAGCGAGTCGCCGATCGCCAGGTAGCGGACCTCCGCGGACTCATCGGCGGGTCCGCTACCTGGCGACGTGGCCTCTGGGTCTTCGGTGCTTGATGGCTCGTTCCCCGAGCCGCCGGCTTCGCCCCCGTCGTCTCCACCGCAGCCGGGCGCGACAAACAGCAGCGCCACGAGCAGCAGGAACGGGAAGAGAAGCCAGACCCGATGAGCTGTCACCGCGCGAGGATAGCGCCCACGAGAGCCGCTGTCACCGCGCAGGATCTGGGCAACCGCCAGGGCAACGCCCGAGGAGCACCGCGAACGCATGGCGCAAGCCTTCGCCGGCGCCGCACAACAGGGGTGGGCGCCGGGCATTGACAGCCGCAGCCGCGGGTGCACAATCGGCCCCACGGGCCCGAGGGCTTCGCTTCGCGGCCGGAGGTGGGCCATGGGCGTTGCAATCATCCTCATTCACGGGCGGGGCCCCTACCCACGCAAGGACACGCTGGAAGCGTGCTGGAAGAGCTTTCTCCCGCCGCTCCCGGCCACGGCCAAAGTTCAGATGATCCACTGGACGGAACGGTTCGAGTACACGCCGCCACTCGTCCCCGACGCCCAGTGGGACTGCGGCAGCTCGGCCTCCGGCGGGCTCGATCCCGCGCTCGACGCGGCCTTTGGCGAAGCCTCCGCCGACCAGACGCTCAGCGATGAAGCCGGCGACGTGGTCGCCCAAGCCTGGGGCCTGCCAGATGTGGGCGCCGGACTGGTCTGGGCGAAAAACAGGATCGTCAAGTCCGCCTTTGGCGTGCTCGCCAATCAGTTGAACGTGCAGTTCGCGAAAGATATCGAGAACTTCTTCCTGCACAAGCGGGCCAGCCTGCGCGACCAGACACGCGACGACCTCGTCCAGGCGATCAAGTCCGAGCGTCAGCACGGCAACGCCGTGCTGGTCGTCGCCCATAGTTTCGGCAGTATCGTCGCCTACGAGGCGCTGCGGGAGTTCAGCGGGGCGACGGCCCAAGTGCACAGCCTGATTACGCTCGGCAGCCCGCTCGCTTGGTGCTACGACATCATCGACGACGCCAAACCCAATGTTGTACCCGCGTATGCCGACCTCAAGGCGTTCCCTGCGCGGGGAGCAGGGAATTGGTGGAACGTCCTCGACCCGGAGGACCCGATCGTCATGCCGCCGACCAAGGGGGTGATCGGGAGGCCCTTCCTTGGCATGGAGTACGGCGGCGCCTCGCGGCAGGTGATCGATTGCGTCGTCCGAAACCCGCGGTCATCAGACAGCCTCACAAGTCACCATGACTGGCGCGGCTACCTGGAGGCGACGGCGACCCAGAAGGCGATCCGGTCGTTCCTGTCGGAAAACGTGTAAATGACGATCAACATCACCGTGAAGTGCCAGCAAGGGATCGTCATGGGATCGGATAGCCTCGTGACGCTTTCCAAGGCTGGAGCAAACCAGCCGGCGGGGTATTCCTCCCGGTACCGCAAGATCTTTTCCGTTGGGCGCTGTTGTGCGGGCGTGATGCTCAACGGCCAAGTCGCGGTCGGAGGACGCACGGTAGAAGACTTGGTGCGAGAGGTCACAGAGAAGGTCGAGGCTTCGCAGTTCTCGGTGGCGGAAACCGGGCCATTTCTCGTTGAAGTCGCGACCATCGCGAAGCAGATTAAAGCGGCGGTCGATAAGGCGGCGAAGGTCGCCCCCGAGCCGCCATCCCTGCAGCTGTTCGTCGCGGGATTTTCCCCTTCCGCCACGCGCTACGGCGAGGTCTATACGCTGACCTGGCGGGCCTCGAAGAGCGGCGTGATGGAGGCGCCCCTCACCAACGACCGTGAATTCGGATACCTTCCGGCCGGCCAGGTCCTCGCGGTAGACCGCTTCATGGAGGGGTTCGACGCGAACCTCGTCAGGTCGTATGTGGGGGGAGCCGGAAGCCGCTTCCGGGAGGTCACCGCGTACGCAGGGCGGGAACTCGCCGCCCTGTTGCGGTCGCCCGACGGCGCCGTCGCGCCCGAGCTGCGGGCGATCCTGCAAGGCCCGGCGGGGGCCCAGTTGGTGGATCACGTGGCGGGACTTTTGGAGGCGCTGGAACCACCGCTGGCTGCGGAAGTCGTGCCCTGGCGGGCCATTTCCAGCACGAAATTCGATGCGAGCGCCCCCGAAGGCGACGACTTTGCGCGCTACGTCATCGACGGCTCCCGCTTCAAGGCCCGGCCCTACTACGCCCAGCTCAGTTTGCCTATGGCCGTGGATTTGACCTGGCACTTGCTGCTGATGGCGCATGCTGAGCACGCCTTCTTCCCCGGTCTCCCACGCGTCGGATCACGGCTGACCGTGGCGACCCTCTCGCGGCGCGGCGGCTTCGCGATCGTGTACGATGAGGAACCGGGAGTGAAGCTCGCCGGCATCAGTTGACCGAGCCGGTCAAGCGTCGCCGCCAGGTGAAGCCGGCGACGCTGGCAGCCGGGCAGTTCTCATGACAGGGAGGCGGCATGGATCAGTTCGCGACGAAGGGTTCGGTTCGAATCCAAGATTGGTCGGACCCAGCCAAAGCGGAGGCCGAGATCCGCGAGGCCGCCGAGCAGAGGGCAAAATGGGCCGACGACACCAGTTGGTACGATGACCTCGTGACACGCACGCGGGAAGCGGAAGCAAAGGGCCAGGCCCCAGCAGCTCCAGTCGCGCCGCCGCCGCGTGCCACGCGCAAGCGAGCCGCGAAGCCGCCCGCCGTGAAGGCCGAGCTCTTCTAGACGGCGAGTCGCCCGGCACGCCAGACCGGGAGCGAGGGAGACGTGTCATGACAGCCAGCGACCACGTGCGAACGGTTGAGGAGATAAGCTTCATCGATCCAGCCACCTCGAGCGACCCCTACGACGCCTTCGCACTCTTGCAGCGCGAGTGCCCCGTATACCGGGTGCCCGAGACCGGCGCCTACATGGTCACGAAGTACGACCACGTGCGCGAGGTGTTGCGGGATCACGCGACATTTTCCAACCAGCCGGCCAGCAGCCCCGCGATGGCGCCCGGCGGGACCCGCGCCAAGGTCGAGGCCATGCTGCGCGAACGCGGATGGGCGCACGTGAACACCCTCCAGCGGACCGACCCGCCCGAGCACACGCGCTACCGGAAGCTGCTCGACCGCGTCTTTTCCGCCGCCCGCGTCCGCGAGCTGACGCCATACATCGAAAGTGTCGCCCGCGAGCTGATCGACGACTTCATCGACGACGGGGCTTGTGATTTCAACCAACAGTTCGCCATGCCGATGCCGGGCACGATTATCGCCGAACAGCTGGGCCTTGGGCGCACGGAGGTCGCGCGCTTTAAGCGCTGGGCCGACGCCATGCTCGGGGTCAGCTATGGCGGAGGCCCGCTCACGGCGGAGCAAATTCTCGCCAACGCCGAGATCGAGCTTGAGGCCCAGCACTTCTTCCGGGACGTGTTCGAGGCACGCCGCGTTGAGCCGCGCGAGGACCTGATGTCGCGCTTGGTCCACGCACACGGTGAGGACGAACAGCCGTTGACGATGGACGAGCTGCAGAACGTCATGCACCAGTTGATCACGGGAGGGTTCGAGACAACCCAAAGCGCGATCAACCATGGCCTCTGGGCGCTGATCCGTCATCCAGAACTCCTGCCGCGACTCCAGGCCGACCCAGCGCTGATCAAGACCTTCGTCGAAGAGGTGCTCCGCTGGGAAAGCCCGGTCGTCTTCCTTTCGCGATCGACAACCCGCGACGCGGCCCTTGGAGAGGTGACCATCCCCGAAGGTTCGACCGTTATGGTCGGCTTCGGCGCCGCCAACCGCGACCAGGAGCGGTTCGTCTGCCCGGAGCGGTTCGACATCGACCGCGGCGACCTCCAAGGCCACGTCGCCTTTGGCAATGGCGTGCACTACTGCGTTGGCGCGATGCTGGCGCGCCAGGAGATGCTCACGGCGTTTACGCAGGTCGTGGAGCGGATGGACCAGATCGAACTGGCGCAGCCACTCCCGGAACCCGTGCACTACTTCAGCATGTCGTTCATCCCGATGCATGACTTTCACATCACGTTCCGCAAGCGGGACGCCGGTAAAACGGCGTCGACGAAGGACCCCGATGGCCGCGGCGGCGCGGACGGACGCTGACCTTGGTTGAAGAGCCTGATGCGGGCACTATCGTCTCGCGCCGCTTTCTGCGACGATCATTCCATGCAAGACGAGATTTACCGCGAAATCGCCACCGCCATCGAGAAGGGCGAGCCGGTCGTGCTCGCCACCGTCGCCCGCACCCGTGGCTCCACGCCGCGCAAGACCGGCGCCAAGATGATCGTCCGGCCCGACGGCACCTTTTTCGGCACGATCGGCGGCGGGTGCGGCGAAGCGGAAGTCTGGCAGGAGGCGATGGCCGCCTTCGCCGATGGCAAGGCCCGGATCGTCACCGTTGACCTGACCGAGCCGCTCGACGGCGAAGACAAGATCTGCGGCGGCGTCATGGACGTATTCGTAGAGCGTCTGGGATAAGTCCGGCCGCGCTTGACGAAGCGTGTACATCCAGAGGTGGACGCGCGCGGCCAGTGCGGTAGCATAGAAGGGCTATCGCTCCCCGGGATTGGGGAGGAAAGAGAGTTCGACCATGTTAGGTTCGCTTGGAGCGCCAGAGCTGATCATCATCGCCCTCGTGCTGGTGCTGCTCTTCGGTGTGGGCAAGCTCAGCGGCTTGGGCAAGGGCCTCGGAGATTCGATCAAGGAGTTCCGCAAGGCCGTGAAGGACCCCGAAGGGGATGAGAAGCCGGGCGCTACGCCCCCCGCCGCGACTCAGCAGGCGACGACTCAGGCGCCTCCGGCCGCCACGCCCCCGGCCGCCACGCCCCCGGCCGAGCCGCAGAAGCCCAATATCTTTTAGGAACCCGGGTGTTCTGGGGCCACGAGGTCCGCTTGATGCGGGCGAGTTGTGCGCGGCGCCAAGATCCCTCCACTCCATGCTGTCGGGGCTAGGTCGCAGCGTTTTGCGACGGTCGGCCTTGGCCTACCGGAAGCAAGGGTGCGCTGCGTCCGCCGAGCGGGGATCCCGAGAAGGGTCAACGTCTCGGCCGGCCTGGGGTCGACCGCCAGGGCCGCCTATGGCCTTCCGCTGACGCCTCCGGCGACGGGCGTCGCACGCAGGTTCTCGATGTCGGCGCATTGTGCGAGTTCCGCCAGCAGCGCACAGGGCGAAGCGACCTCGGCGAGAAAGTAACCGCTGGCGTCGGCCGCCGCCGCCCAGCCCGGCGAGCGCCGCATCCCCGCTGGAAGCGAGCCGGGAAGCCCAACCTCCCGCCGGTAATCAAACTCCACCATCACCAGCACAGCGGACCTCCTTCGGGGCGCCTGTTTGTCAACCTTCGCTCCACCCATTGCGTTGTACATCACTGGGCACATCTCGTGCTAGCACTTTCTTAAGAACGAATGTGACGCGCTTCACAGAAGGGACATTGGGTAGCCGAATTCGCCGCTCTGGGGTGAAGTCCGCCACCGGCCACGGCCGCGCGTACCAATCCAGAGCGCCGGACGGCCCTCGCCCGGGCCACGAGGCGCGCTATAGTTAGCGTGGCACGAAAGAGATGCCGCCGAGGAGCCACGCCATGCCCGTCACCACGCCCATCCAACCGCTGACCGCCGATGACGCCGCCCTGCGCGCGGCGCTCACCGATGCTCACCTGCCGGCCCTCTTGCCGGCAATCGCCCAACTCACGGGCGACTTCTCGGTGCTCGCGCCGGCGCTCACGCCCAGCGCCGACTTTCTCGCCGGTGAACAAGGCGGGCTTTCGGCTGAGCGGCAGGAGCTGGGCCGTCAGGTCGCCTTCAAGGCACTCGCCGCCTACCGCGACGGCGGTTGCAAGCCGGCGCCGCACCCGACGGACGAGCAGATGCGCCAGTTGATCGACTTCATGACCGGCGCGGCCGCCGGCGAAGAATACGTGCCGATGCTCATGGAGGACCTCGAAGGGGCTGAGCGCGACACTCGCGCGCCCGATTGGCGGCGCGACGAATTGGCCCCCGGGGTATCCTTCAGCGTCGTCATCATCGGCGCCGGCATGTCGGGCCTGCTCGCCGCGTATCGTCTCAAGCAGGCGGGCATCCCGGTGACGATCTTCGAGAAGAACACCGATGTCGGCGGCACCTGGTTCGAAAACACTTATCCAGGGGCGCGCGTCGACAACCCGAACCACAGCTACAGCTATTCCTTCGCTCAAAAGGCCGACTGGCCTTTCCACTACTCGCCCCAAGGCGTGCTGCGCAGCTACTTCGCGGAATGTGCCGACGATTTCGACCTCCGCAGGGATATCCGCTTCCGGACCGAAGTCACCTCGGCCGAGTTCGACGACGCACGATCGATCTGGCGGGTGAAGGTTCAGGGCCCGAACGGGGCAGAGACGCTCGAAGCCAACGCCGTAATCAGCGCCGTCGGCCAACTCAACAGGCCCAAGATGCCGAACATCGCCGGAATGAACGTCTTCGAAGGGCCGTCCTTCCATTCCGCGCGGTGGGACCACTCGGTCGACTTCAAGGGCAAGCGCGTCGCCGTTATTGGTAACGGCGCCAGCGCCTCGCAGTTCATCCCGGTCGTCGCGGAACAGGCTTCCGAGCTGACGATCTTCCAGCGCACGCCGAACTGGTACATCCCCGTGCCCACCTACCACGATAGGGTCGCTGAGGGCCTGCAGTACCTGCTTGGCCACGTCCCACACTACGCCCAGTGGTACCGCTTTTGGCTCTTCTTTACCTCGACGGACGGCATCTTGCCCATGGCGAAAGTCGACAAGGATTGGCCCTCTTGGGATCTCTCGGTCGGCGCCGATAACCAGCAGCTCCGGGACATGATGGTCGAATCCATGCGGACGGCCCTCGCGGACCGCCCAGACCTACTCGATAAGGTCATCCCGATGTATCCGCCAGCCTCGAAGCGCATCGTCCTCGATAACGGCATCTGGCCCGAGACGCTCAAGCGCGACAACGTCCACCTCGTGACGCAGGGGATCGCGGAGGTGACGCCGCGGGGAGTGAAGGCGGACGATGGCGCCGAGCACGCGGCCGATGTGATCATCTACGGGACCGGCTTCCAGGCTTCGAAGTTCCTCTCGCCGATGAAGGTTGTGGGCCGGGCCGGAGTCGACCTGCACGCTCAATGGGACGGCAACGCCCGCGCATACATGGGCGTCACGGTGCCGAACTTCCCGAACTTCTTCATGCTGTATGGGCCGAACACAAACATCGTCGTCAACGGCAGCACGATCTGGTTTGTGGAGTGCGAGGTCACCTACATGATGGCCTGCGTCAAGCTGATTCTCGAAGGTAAGCATCGCGCGCTCGACTGCAAACAGGAAGCGCACGACGCCTACAACGTCAGGATCGACGAAGGCAACCTGGGCATGGCCTGGGGCGTCTCGAAGGTGCCCAGTTGGTACAAGAGCGACAGCGGCCGCGTCGCGCAGAACTGGCCGTTCTCCATGCTGGAGTTTTGGAAGCAAACGAAGGAACCAATCGCCGCCGATTACGTGTTCCTTTAAAGGCTGTTTCGAAGGCGCGCTGTATACGTCTGAACAGCGGGCGAACTGTGTCAGAGCCCCGAGTGACAACGAGGGGAGGGATGCTGGCTGCGAACGGCGTTTCTCGCGAAGCGCTACATCCCTCCGCCCAGTGTCCGTCGCGGCTCGGAGACATGGGGAGGGCGGAGACGTGGCGAGACGTTATACTGACCCGCATGGCAACGATGCTCACCGCGACACGCCCTACCCTGCCCCCGGCGGCCCAGCTAGAAGTGCCCTGGCCGGCGCTCGAATCGGGGATGACGCTCAGCGGGGCCGAGTTCGACCGGCGATACGAGTTGCGGCCGGACATCAAGAAGGCCGAACTGATCCAAGGGGTCGTTTACGTGGCCTCTCCCGTCCGCATCACGGAACACGCGACCCCCGACAGCCGCTTGGTAGGTTGGTTGACGAATTACGCGGTCCTGCATCGCGACACCCAGTCGGCCAACAACGGCACGGTGCGGCTTTCGCTCGACGACCACGTCCAGCCCGACGCGATGCTCTGGTACATCATCGGCGGCACCGCGAAGGTAGGCAGCGACAGCTACATGGACGGCGCGCCGGAGCTGGTCGTCGAAATCGCCGCTTCCAGCGCCTCGATCGACCTCGGCGCCAAGCTCCGGTCGTACCAGCGGGCTGGCGTGCAGGAGTACGTCGTCTGGGCGACGGAGGAGAAGCGCATCACCTGGTTCTCTCTCCACGATGGCGTCTTCATCCCGCTCGCGCCCGGTGTGGACGGGTGGACGGAGAGCCGCGTCTTTCCCGGCCTGCGGTTCCACATCGCGCGCCTCTTGGCCGGCGATGGCACCGTGATCCTGCCCGGCGCGGCGTAGAAAGGTTCTCGGGAGCGCGTCGTCGGTCGCCCTCATACGCCGTTCAGCGCGCCTTCGACTATGAGGATGCGGACGGCCTGGAGGACGGGCCCGGTGAGGGCCGCCGTCGTCATAGCGGCCCGCTCGGCTAGCACGATGATCGCCTCGCCGAGCGTGCGCTTGCCGTCGAACAACCCGATGAGGGTGGCGATGAGCGGCGCGATCGGCGAGCCTTCCGGACGCTCGTCGCTCGACAGCACCGTGCCCCAGACGAAGCGGTCGCCCGACAGGACGGGCTTGCGCGCGATGGTCACGCCGGCTGCGAGCGAGAGTACCGCATCATGCACAGCTATCGGGCCGCGCCCCGGCCGCCCGAGGGCGGCGTCGAAGCGCGCTGCCCGTTCTTGGCGGGCGGTCTTCAGCTCTGCCAGGCCCTCGGCGAAGCCTTCAGGGGCGTCGCCCCGCTCCAGTACCATCCGTTCGTACCCCTTCGGCGGCTGCCCGGCGACCGCGCGGATGAAGGCCGCGCGCGGGGCCAGATCCTCCGCGCCGAGAATGCGTTTCGCCTCCCAAAAGTAGCTCTCGACCGACCGGTTCGTCGCGTAAAACATCCCGGCGAGCTGGCGGAAGAGGTGATACTGGCTCAGATAGAGTTCCTTGTAGACGGCGCTGGCTGGCTCTCGAATCGAGGGCTCTTCGAGCGCGCTCTTGACGAGCGCGGCGGCCAGCACACCGGACGAGAGGGCAAGATGAACGCCCGTCGAGAAGAGTGGGTCGATGAAGCAGGCGGAGTCGCCCGCGAGCACCCAGCCGTCGCCGGCCACTTCGTCTGAGAGGTACGACCAGTCGCGCAGCACGGTTGGGCCTTGGACGAGCGTGGCATCGGCCAACATCGTCGCGACGTGTGGCGCTGTCGCGATCTGTTGGCGTAGGAATGCTTCGGCGCCCAGTTCGCGCACGCCATCGCCGCCGTATCTGTGGTCCGTAACCGAGCCAACGCTCATCCAGCCGTTGTGGAGCGGGATCGCCCAGAACCAGCCGTGTTCGTAGCTCTCGACGAGGATGTTCGTTTCGTCGGGCGCGGGGAGGCGCTGGGCGCCTTCGAAGTAGGCGTAGCAGGCGAGGTTCATGAACTTCTCGTCGGGCCGCCGGAGCGAGAGTTTGCGCCCGATCAGGCCGGTCTGGCCAGAGGCGTCGACGATGAAGTCCGCGCGGAGTTGATCGCGCCCGCCGTCCGGCCTGGCGACTTCCACTGCCATCGCCCCCTGGCCTCCCAAGTCGACGTCCAGGACGCGATGTCCTTGGCGGACATCGACGCCGTTCTTGGCGGCGTTGTCGAGCAGGATCTTGTCGAATGTCGGCCGCCATACCTGATAGGCGTGCGGGTGCGTCTGGTTCGTTTCGCGGAAGTACCAGCTCCACGGCTCCTTGCCGGAGCCCCAGACCATCGTGGCCCCGAACTTCTTGAGGAAGCCCGCGGCTTCGACGGCATCGCGGACGCCGAGCTCTTCGAGCACCGGCAGAGACGCCGGGAGGAGCGACTCGCCGATGTGGTCACGCGGGAACGTTTCGCGTTCGAGGAGGACGACGCGGTAGCCGCTTCGCGCCAGCATGGTTGCGGCGGTGGAGCCAGCGGGCCCTCCGCCGATGACGATGACATTCATGGAACGGGATTGTAGTGCACGTCGGCGGTCACCGCCTTGGGAGTCTCGGAACCAGGTCCATGCCAGCCAAGGCAAAGTCACGGTCGAACCCAAACACCTCGCGAATCCCCAGCTCCCTCCCGAGGAAGACAAGGCTCGCATCCGCGTAACTCAACGGGAACGCCCGGAGCTCCCCAAGCAGCGCCCAAACAGCAGCATCCCGCTCGCGGTCGAGGTAATGAACCGTGAAGCTGTTGCCACGACGGACGGCGTCGGTCGCGGCAATTGCCCGTTCGTACCCGAGCCTGGCCCGCGCCAATGTGAAGAACTCCCACAGGATCGCGTTCGTCGTGTGAAACCTCAGGCTCGTGTCACGCAAGACCGTTCGCGCGTCTTCGTGGTACTGGTCCGAGCGAAAGGAACTGGCGTACAGCGCTGTCGTGTCAATGAGGATCTCGCGAGTTATACCTTCATCTCGGCGCCGTAGAGGTAGGTGTCATGGTTCACGGAAACGTCGGTCGCGGTGTCCTCGAAGGCGCCAATGAGCGAGAAGAACGGGTCGTCCTTCCAGTGGGGCGGGTCGGCTTCCTCGTCGCCTGGCGCGCCCCCGAACGCAGCTGGCGCCGGCCGTAAAAGCACGACCGCGACGGCCTCCCGGACGAGGTCGCTCTTGGAACGCCCTGTCACTCGGGCTCGCTCATCGAGCTTTTTGGCCTGGTCCGGCTCCAACAAGACTTGCAGGCGCTTCAATGCCATCTCCGCCTCCATCACCAGCATACACATACCGCGGTTCCCGATGGCGATCCGGGAACCCAAAAGGGCGGCGACTCCCCTAAGAAGTCGCCGCCCTTGGTGGAAGACGAGGCCGTGGACGCTCGCTACTTCCTTGCCGCGGCGGCGCGCATGCCCGCCTCAATGTCGATGCCGGCCATCACCTGGTCGGCCGCTTCGAACGGACTCTTGAGGTCGAGCGACTTGCTCATCTCGCGCACCGCGGGGATAACCTCCTCGCCGAAGAGGCGGAGCGACCGCATCGCGTCCTCATGGTCCATGGCGCCGTCGCCGTCCCAGAAGAAGATGCTGCCGGGGCGGAGGTATTCGAGCACCTCGCGGACCTTCGGGATGACCGTCTTGGGCGTGCCCCAGATGATGCTCTTCTTGTCCGTCTGCTGTTCGAAGGTGCCGAGGTAGTCGGCCGCTTCCTTCTTCTGCTCGTCGGTGGCGTTGGCGTTGAACTGTTCGAGGCGGCCACGGGCGGCGGCTGCCGCGAAGCTGGTCACGGTTGGCAACAGTGCTGTCCGGCTGGTGAGCCCAGGCAGGTTCTGGATGTAGGGGCGCACGTTGCCCTGGTTCCCTTCGAGGAAGGGGTTGCTCGGGCCTTGGACGTACTTTCGGGCGGCGGCTTCGGCCAGTTCCTCGGTCTCGTCGACGTGGACCTTGAAAAGGTAGCCGCGGTGTTGCGTGCCGGACTCGTAGCCGTATTCGCGGGCGCGCTCTTCGTAGTAGGCGTACGACTGCAGCGTCGGCTCCAACTCGGTGGCAAGCATGACGTACGGGTACCGGTGCTTCGCCGACCAGTCGACGGTGTTCTTGGACATGATTCCGGGGATCCAGATCGGCGGGTGCGGGTCCTGGTAAGGGCGGGACCACGGGTTCACGTAGCGGTACTGGTGGTGGTCGCCTTCCCAGCGGAAGGGGCCGGGCGTCGACCAAGTTTTGACGATGAAGTCGTGCGCCTCTTGGAAGCGCTCCCAGTTGTAGGGGGCCTGGGCGTTGTGGGCGACGCTTTCGCGCCCGGTGCCGCGCACCCAGCCGGTGACGAGGCGTCCGCGCGAGATCATGTCGATTTCGGCGAGCTCCTCGGCGAGCCAGAGCGGGTCGTCCCAGATCGGGAGGACGTTGCCGAGGAGGACGATCTTCGCCTTCTTGGTGATGCGGGCGAGGATCGCCGCTTCGACGTTCATCACCTGGCCCATGCAGAAGGGCGTGCTGTGGTGCTCATTGAGCATGAGGCCGTCGAAGCCCATCTCCTCGGCGTAGACCTTTTCGTCGAGGTAGCGGTTGTAGAGTTCGGCCCCCAGCTTCGGGTCGTACTGGGAGTTCGAAAGCCCGAGGTCTGTGATGTCGCGGCCGGTCGCGCCGAAGTAGCCGGACCGCGGATCCTGGTACGGCCGCTCTGTGAAGTATCCAACGAACATAAGGCACCCCCAACACGGTGAACGCCCTGGCTGACGCCGGGCAGGATGGGCGCAGTATACACAGGTCAAATGGTTTGCGTGAGGCGAATGGTTCGCGCGGGTCGCTGCCAGATAAAAATGTCCGCGCTAACCGCTGAGTGCCGCCGGCGGATGGAAGGTGGTGGACTGATTCAGGACTGAGCTGGCCGGCGTGGCAGGCGCCCCGTGGCAGAGCAGTATTTCAGTGCCGGATGTGAACGAGGAAGTTGATGAGCACGTGCTCATGTTTGCTCACGTCGTCGCTTGGCGATGGGATGACGAAAGAGGATACGTGGCTGTGAGTGGTGTGCGGCGTCCGTGGGGCGCCATGCGAGCAGGATGGCGGCGCGGTAGGTGAAGTCCGAGCGGGTTACGTCAGCGGGGGAGCCCCTCACCCTACCCTCTGCCCCAACGGGAGAGGGTAGAGTGAGCGAGTTCGTCAGCGGCGCCTTAGTGGCTGGCGAGGAAGTCGCCGATCAGCTTCGCGACGGTGGCGGGTTCTTCGTACTCAACGTAGTGTCCAGCGTCGGCGACGATTTCGAGGCGCGCGTTCGGCAGCGCGTCGTGGTACTGCTGGGCGCAAATGGGGGGGATGACGGCGTCGGCCGCGCCCCAAATAAGGAGCGCTGGGGCGGGTACGCCATCGAGATGGTGTGGCAAGCGGTTGCTGAACATGAACGGCTTCCAGGCGACGCGGGCCGTCATCTCCCGGCTGTAATCCCAAAGGTCCTTGACGCTCTTCTCCTGCTCGGTCCCGAAGAAGGCCTCGAAGTGCGCCTTGTCCCGGAAGCCGCGCTCCATGTACTCGACGTGGTCCATGAGCATCTCGTCCATGATCTCGCCTTCGCGGGGTTTGAGGCCGGCGGCGCCGACGAGGGTCAGTGTACGGACGCGGCTCGGGTCCATCGTCGCGAGTTCCGCCGCGACGAAGCCGCCAAAGCCGAAGCCGAGGAGGTGAGCCTTGCCGAGGCCGATCGCCTCGATGGCTTGATTCATTAGCACGGCGAGGTCGCGGGTGTCGCGCGCCCATTCCGGCCGTTCCGACCCGCCGTAACCAGGCATATCGAAGACGTAGACTTCGTTGTGCTCAGCCAGGGCTTCGAGGGCCGCAGTCCAGCCAAGGCTGCCGGTCGAATGGTGAAAGACCACGACGGGCGCGCCGGTCCCAGCTTTGACATAGCGGACGGCGCGCGAACAGACGGTCACGCGCAGGTCGGTTGCGGGCATGGTTGCGGTTGCGGACATAGGGATGCGTCTCCGGGGCCGCCGGCGAGGCCGGGGCGGTGATGAAGCGGCATCATACGGGCCGCGGGCGCGGTTGACGAGCGGCCGGCGGGAAGCGAGTCGCGTGGCTCGCTTGCGAAATGCGGCCATGCCACCATTCGGGGAATGAAGCGCGCGGCCCGACTCACACGGTTGGTTCGATGGTATTGGATGGCCGCGTTGGTCTTCGCGGCCGGCGCCGGGCTCGTCACGCTGGTCGGCCTTCGCACGGAGAGCCTGGTCGCGATCATGTACACCTCGGGGATCCTCGGCGTGATCTTCGGCATCGCCATCGGCGCGGCCAACCGGAAGCCGAAAGATGGGCGCTGAGCCGCAAGCGGCGCGCGGTAAGCAGCCGTTCATCGCCCCCGAGACGGCGAGCGCCCTCGTCCTCCTTGCCGCGGCGCTAACGGCGCTGCTCTGGGCGAACTCCTCGTGGGACGGCGCCTACCGCGAACTCTGGGACGCGACGTTCCATCTCCAAGCGGCCGGTGTTTCGTTCGACGACGACCTTCGCGGCTTCGTCAACGATGGCCTCATGGCGATCTTTTTCTTCGTGATCACACTCGAGATCAAGCGAGAGCTTGCGTACGGCGAACTCGCCTCCCCGCGCCGAGCCGCACTGCCGGTTGCGGCGGCGTTGGGCGGCATGGTCGTCCCCGTGTTGATATACCTGGCCTTCAACGCCGACGGGCACGGCGCCCGTGGTTGGGGCATCCCTATGGCCACCGATGTCGCCTTCGCGTCGCCGCCGTCGCGTCCCTCGGCCGACGCGCCCCCGTTGCGTTGAAGGCGTTCCTGCTGACCTTGGCAGTCGCCGACGACCTCGGCGCCATCGCGGTCATCGTGCTGGTTTACAGCGAGGCTCTGGACTGGTGGGCGCTTGGCTGGGCGGCCGTCGTCGCCGGCGCTCTTGGCGTCAGCGCCAGGCTCCGCGCGGGCGGCAACGTTCCATGGATCGTCCTCTCGGTTGGGCTTTGGTTGGCGCTGCGGGAATCCGGCGTGCACGCGACGCTCGCGGGCGTTGTGGCGGCAGCGCTGCTCCCGCTCGGCACGCCGGTTGACCAGGTCGAAGACCGCCTTCGTCCCATCGTGAGCTTCGTCATCCTGCCGCTCTTCGCTTTGGCGAACGCGGGTATCTCCTTGGACGGGGCGAGCATCGCGGCGGCCGGGCAAAGCAGGATCACCGCGGACGTTGCCCTTGGCCTGTTCGTGGGCAAGCCGCTCGGGATCGTGGCCTTCGCCTGGGCTGCCGTGCGGCTCAAGATCGGCGCCTTGCCGGCTGGAGTGCGGATGGCGCACATCGCCGGGGTCGGCTTGCTCGGCGGGATCGGCTTCACGGTGGCGCTGTTCGTCACGGACCTCGCCTTCGACGGAGCGGGCGAGCGGGAGGAAGCGACCGCCGGCATCCTGGCGGCGTCAGTGGTCGCGGCCGGCGCGGGCATGGCTTGGTTGCGACTCATCGCGCCCGCGGCGGAGCGCTCGCCGCGAGCGTGAGGAGCTACCGAGAGTGCGCGAAGGCTGACCGGCGCCGAGGAGAACTTCGTGTCCCCGCCCGACGCAGCTACGCGATGTTCACTCCGATGACCGTAAATCCGAGCGTCGCGGCGGCGACGGCCTGTTGACGGTCGTGAGTCGCGAAGACGAGGTCGAGCCCGCTCTCCCGCAGGATGATGGCCGTCGCGAGGTGGATAGCGTCGAGCGTTCGCACGACCTTCGTGAGGGACATACTCGCCCGCTCGATCACGTCCCGCCTCACTGGCACGTGCGTACACTCCGCCTCGATACGTTCGAGCCCGACGATTGCCGCCGACAAGCGTGTCCCGCCCAGTTCACCCGTAAGCCGGAGCCGGTCGAGCACCCGGCGGCACTCAACGTACGACAGGTCGATCGAGAACGTCGCGGTCCAGCGTTCCCAGCCGGCAATCAGATCTCCGTCCTCAAGGATGATCCGAAGTTTCACCGATCCGTCCACATAAACGATCAACTCTGGTCTCCGTCCTCACGCAAGAGCGCCACGAGGTCGACGCCGGACTTTGTCGGGATGCGCTGCCAACCGGCCATGCCACCCCACGGCCGTTCGGCGGGCCGGACTTCGAGGCGCTCCAACCGCTTCTCGATGGCCGACAGCTCGGCAATGGCTGCCCCTTCCGCACAGACAACGAATCGCTCTCCGGCCGCGGCTCGCGCGACGTACTCAGCGACGTGCCCCTCAAGGTCCGAAACGGCGATGCTTGTCTCACTCATAGGGCGATCGTGCGCAATTTGGCTTGATGGCGCAACCTTGGTCCTCACCCCTCAGCCCCTCTCCTCCTTCCCCGGAAGGACGGCAGGAGAGGGTAGCGAATGCCGCGGCGTCAACCGGCGCGCCCCGAAGGCCGGCCGCTGCTACCCTGGCCCGATGGCAACCGACGTCGCTGAAGTCATCGCCAACACCACCGCCGACCGGGCCAAGTTCGAGGCGTTCT
>CAMAUF010000005.1 GCA_945861295.1 bacterium
AGGCCCCACACGTGAAACTTCCACTGGGCGGGATCGATCCGGGGGATGCTGCCGTAGTGGAGCACGGGCCAGCCGGTGGTGAGGTGCTGGCCAGGCGGCAGGCGGAGCTTGCCATCGGGGCGCATCTCCTTGGTCTTCGTCATTGTCGAACTGGAAGCCATCGGGTCTCTCCTGAACAATCGCATGCTTTGTATTGCAAGCGTACGGGCCAGCGTTTCACCACACCAAGCGGCCGGCGTCAAGCGCTGGTAAGGGCAGTGGAGCGCTCTCATGCGTCTCTCATCCGTTGGGCGGCACACTCATAGGCAGGGGCGCGGTCTCGCGCCCATTCGCTATGATTGTCTGGAGGCCCAAGATGTCCATCCGCTTGCCACTTCGGCGCCGCGCCTTCCTCAAGCTCGCCGCGGCGCTCCCGCTCCCCTTCCTGCTCCCCGCGTGTGGGGATTCCGATGCCCCGCTCGTCCCGGCTAGCGGCGCCAGCGAGCCGGAGCCCACGAATACAGCCGCCTCCGCGGCGACGCGCGCCACCGCCACCACCGCCACTTCGCCCAGCGCCTCTGCAGCGAGTCCGCAGGCCACGCAAGCGACCGCGACGACGCTCGCCGCCACTCCCGCCTGCGGCGATGACGACGACGATGACCTCACGCTGGCCCAGACCGAAGGGCCGTATTACACGCCAAATACGCCGGAACGTCAGCTCCTGCGCGAGGCGGGCATGAAGGGCACGCCGCTGATGGTCCGGGGGTTCGTCCTGTCGACAGGGTGCAAGCCCATCGCCAAGGCGTTGATCGACTTCTGGCAATGCGACGACGCCGGCGTCTACGACAACTCGGGCTTCACGCTTCGTGGCCATCAGTTCACGGCCGCAGACGGCGGTTATAAGCTGGAGACGATCCTGCCTGCCGTCTACCCGGGCCGGACGCGTCACATCCATGTCAAGGTGCAAGCGCCGGGCAAGCCTGTACTCACGACCCAACTGTATTTCCCCGATGAGCCCGCCAACGCCCGAGACGGCATCTTCAGGCCTGAGCTTGTGATGAAGATCGCAGCGAAGGGGACGGCTCAGGAGGGCAGGTTCGATTTCGTCCTGAACGTCGCCTGAATCGGGGCTGTGCAGCGGTACGGTCTCGTCGCTACGATGGGAAGGCTATGCACGACGCTCGCCCGCTCCCGGCCAGAAGGTTGCGCCAGTTTCGCGCTCAGGACGCCTGGTTGCTCGCGCTCGCGCTCAGCGTCGTGGCCCTCGACCAACTCACCAAGTGGTTCATCCGCCTTTGGGTCGAACGCCACGAGTCGTACCCAGAAGGCGGGCTGATCCGGATTATCCATGCGACGAACTCTGGGGCGGCCTTCGGGTTCATCCAAGGCGCGGCCCCGTTCTTGGCCGTCGTGAGCCTTGTCGGGATCGCGGCCATCCTCTTGTTCCTCTATAGCCCGAGTTATGCGACTCACCCGCTGATGCGGACAGGCCTGGCGCTGATGTTCGGTGGGGCGGTCGGAAACCTGATCGATCGGGTTCGCGCCGGGGAAGTGGTAGACTTTATCAAGCTGCCGCACTATCCGGCGTTCAACCTCGCGGACTCGGCGATCACGGTCGGCGTTATCGCCCTCATCATTGCCACGTTATGGGAATCGAAGACGGAGCCAGCCTCCGAAGCCACGTAGCCACAGGGTCGGGCAGGGTCGACGCCATCCTCGCCTCCGCTTTCCCGGACTTGACGCGGGCGCGCATCCAGCGCCGCATCGAAGCAGGCGCCGTGCAACTCGACGGCCTCGTGGTGCGGAAGTCGGCACAGGTCTACGAAGGCGCGGAAATCACCATCGACCTCGGCCGCGAGCCCGTCGCTCCTGTGGCCGACCCCGGTTTCGCTCTGCCTGTGCTCTACGAAGATGACGCCATCGTCGTGATCGACAAGCCAGCCAAGCTCGCTGTCCACGGGGCGCCGGGCGACCGCGGGCCCTCGGTGGCCGGTTGGTTCGCGGCCCGGCTGGGCCCGACCGCCGCCAGCTTCGATAGCGAACGGCCCGGCATTGTCCACCGCCTCGACAAAGATACGACCGGCGTGATGGCGCTGGCCAAGACGCCGGCCGCCCAGGCCGCCCTCAGCCGTGCCTTCGAAGAGCGGACCGCCAAGAAGCGGTACCTCGCGATCACCGACGGTTCGCCGCCGCACCTGAAGGCCGTTATCGACGCCGCTCTCGCCCGCCACCCAGCCGACCGCACGAAGATGGGAATCGTGCGGCACGGGCGTGAGAGTCGCACGAATTACGAGGTCCTCGGCAGCACGGACGGCCATTGCCTCATCCTCGTGACTCCCGAGACTGGACGGACGCACCAGATTCGCGTCCACCTCGCGGCCGTCGGCGCTCCCGTGACCTTCGACTCGGTCTATGGCAAGCCCGGCGCCGGCCGCCAGATGCTGCATGCCTGGTCACTCACCCTGCCGCACCCGGACGGCGGGACACTCACCGTGACGGCGCCACTGCCTCCCGATATGGCGGCGCTCGTTGCCAGCATCGGGCTCGACGCCGTAGCCTCTGAATACACGATGTCACGACCGCCGCACCGCGAGTGACGGCAGCGCCAGGAATCCCACGATGACCGCCATCCGCACCCGCTATGCGCCGAGCCCGACCGGCGACCCCCACGTCGGCAACATCCGCACCGCCGTCTTCGCGTGGGCCATGGCCCGCGCCAACGGCGGGCAGTTCCTGCTGCGCATCGAAGACACGGACCAGGCCCGGCTCGTGCCCGGCTCGATCGAAGCTATCTACACAAGCCTGCGCTGGCTCGGCATCGATTGGGACGAAGGCCCCGACATCGGCGGGCCACATGCGCCCTACGTCCAGTCCCAGCGGCTGGCGAAGTACCAAGGCGCCGCCGCCAAGTTGATCGCTGAAGGCCGGGCCTACCGCTGTTACTGCACGGCCGAGCGCCTCGACGCGATGCGCGCCGCCCAGAGCGCCGCCAAGCAGCCGCCCGGCTACGACGGCCGTTGCCGTGACCTCGCCTCCGCTGAATCGGAGCGGCGTTCTCAATTAGAGCCGTTCACAGTGCGCTTCAAGATGCGCAAGACGGGCCAGACGGTGCTGCGCGACCTCATCCGCGGTGACGTGACCTTCGAGAACGCGCTCCAGGATGACTTCGTGGCGCTCAAGTCCGACGGCTTCCCGACGTATCACCTCGCCCTGATCGTCGACGATACCGAGATGCGGATCACCCACGCCATTCGCGGCGAAGAGTGGATTTCGAGCGCCCCGAAGCATTTGCAGCTCTACAACGCGATGGGCCTCGAACCGACGGCCTTCGCCCACCTGCCTCTGATCGTCGGCGCCGACCGCAAGAAGCTGTCGAAGCGTTCCGGCGATACCGCCTTGCTCGATTACGTCCGCGGCGGCTATCTGCCGGCGGCGATGCTGAACTTTCTCGTGCTGCTCGGGTGGTCGCTCGACGACAAGACCTCGATCATCTCCCGCGAGGAACTGCTCGCGCACTTCTCGATCGACCGGGTGGTGGCGAACCCCGCGCTGTTCGATATCGAACGGCTGAACTTCCTCAACGGCCACTACATCCGCCAAATTGAGACGCGCGACTGGGAGCGCGAGGTCCACGACTGGGCCGAGCGCCAGCTCCCGCCGTCCATCCCGCGCCCGTTGGACCGTGAGCTGCTCGCCGAAGTGGCGCCGCTGCTCCACGAACGGACGGCGACGCTTGGCGATATCGCCCCCAGTATCACCTTTCTCTTTGGCGACGAAGCGCCCGAATACGACCCGGCCACGCTTTCGGAAAAGGTCGGCGGGACGAGCGAGGCGGTGCGCATCCTTGATGCCGCCCTGCTCGCGCTTGACGCCGTGGATGCCGCGGGTTGGGACAAAGCGGCGATGGAGCAGGCGATCCGCGGCCTCGAAGGGCCGCTGAAGATGAAGCTGCGGAAGTTCGTCTCCGTGCTCTACGTCGCGATCATGGGCAAGGCGCAGGGCATCCCGCTGTTCGACTCCGTCGCGATCCTCGGGCGCGAACGCACGCTCTCGCGCTTGCGCAAGGCGCGGCACTTGCTGGAGTGAACCAAGTCCGGGGCGTGGTAGCCTATCGGCATGGCTGCACTTCTCGAAGGAGCAGTGGCACGCCTCCGCGGACTCCCGGAACCCGAGCAGGAGCGGCTCGGCGGCTTGTCCGGGCCGGGCTGCTCACCGAAATTACGGGCCAGGCCCGCAACCGGCGCTTGCGCTTCGACCCGTACCTGAGGCTCTTCGAGGGGCCATAGTGAACTCTCCATGTTCAACGCAGCGTTTACTATGGCGGGGTTTGGCGTCCATGTTCAACGCAGCGTTTACTATGGAGCGGTTCGGCCTCCATGTTCAACGCTGCGTTGACTATGGAGCGGTCAGGCGTGCATATTCAACGCTGCGTTGAGTATGACGCGGGGGCCATTCCGGTGGACGACGGCGATCCCGCACGCTTCCGCGCCGGCCGCTACATCAGCCAACTGGCCGGTTACCGGGCCTTCATCCCGAATCCGCTGCCCCCGGCCCCGCCCGTGGCGCTGGCTGGCGACCTCCAGGCGCAACTGTCGGCGGCGGATCACGCCCTGGGCCGTCTCGATGGCGCCGTCCTGACGCTGCCGAACCCGGACCTCTTCGTCTTCATGTATGTCCGCAAGGAAGCCGTCCTCTCCAGCCAGATCGAAGGGACGCAGAGTTCGCTTCAGGACCTCTTGGCTGCTGAAGCCGCCCTCTTCGACCCGGACGCGCCGCGCGATGTCGCCGAGGTCGCGAATTACGTCGCCGCCATGCAGCAGGGCCTTCGGCGACTTGATACGTTGCCGGTCTCGTTGCGTCTCATCCGCGAGATCCATGCCGAATTGATGAAGGGAGTCCGTGGCGGCACGCTGACTCCAGGCGAGGTCCGGACGTCGCAGAATTGGATTGGCCCTTCGGGTTCGACCTTAAACGATGCCATCTTCGTGCCACCGCCGCCCCACGAAATCGCAGGATGCCTGTCAGACTTGGAGCGGTTCCTGCACAGCCCCGATCCCATCCCATCCTTGGTCAAGGTCGGGTTGGTCCATGCGCAGTTCGAGACCATCCATCCCTTCCTCGATGGCAATGGGCGCGTCGGACGCCTCCTTATCACTTTCCTCCTGACCGAGAGCGGGCTGCTCTCGCGGCCCGTCCTCTATCTCTCGTACTACTTCAAGCGCCACCGTGACGAGTACTATGACCGCCTTCAAGCCGTCCGCGATGCGGGCGATTGGGAGGGGTGGCTCACCTTCTTCCTACGGGGCGTGACACAGGTCAGCCGAGAAGCGACCGATACGGCACG
The DNA here is from genome assembly GCA_945861295.1 of bacterium. Taxonomy (GTDB): domain Bacteria; phylum Chloroflexota; class Dehalococcoidia; order Tepidiformales; family Tepidiformaceae; genus CAMAUF01. The sequence continues at coordinate 5,324 of CAMAUF010000005.1, forward strand.
GGCGATTCTTGAGATGCGGGAGAACTACAGACGAGTCTTGAGCGAACAACTCGGAAGAGCGGCGGGAAACGGCCACCGCGTCATGGACCGTCTCTTTGAGCACCCGATTGTCTCGGTCGGGACTGTCCACGATTGGCTCGGAATGACGCCGGCGGGCGCGAACACGCTCGTGGGCCGGCTCGTCCGGGCCGGACTGCTGACCGAGATTACCGGCCAAGCCCGCAACCGGCGCTTCCGCTTCGACCCGTACCTGAGGCTCTTTGAGGGGCCATAGTGAACTCTCCATGTTCAACGCAGCGTTTACTATGGCGGGGTTTGGCGTCCATGTTCAACGCAGCGATTACTATGGCGGGGTTTGGCGTCCGTGTTCAACGCAGCGTTTACTATGGCGAGGTTTGGGCTCCATGTTCAACGCAGCGTTTACTATGGCGGGCTTCGGCGTCCATGTTCAATGCAGCGTTTACTATGGCGGGTTCAAAGCGCCGCCGCCGCGGGCGCGCGTCAAGTAAGATGCGCCACACCCTCCCCCGGAGCCGTGCTATGGATTGGGCGCCCGTTTTCGCTGAAGCCCTCGAACTCTTGGTTCGCTACCTCCAGATCGATACCTCGAACCCGCCCGGCAACGAAAAGCCCGCCGCGCGCTGGCTCGGCTCGCTGCTCGAACGCGAAGGCATCGCCTGCGAGTACATCGAAATCCAACCCAACCGCGAAGCGCTCGTCGCCAAGCTCGCTGGTGATGGTTCGAAGCGGCCGCTCATGCTTTGCAACCACACCGACGTCGTCCCCGTCGAACCGGAGTATTGGACGGTCCCGGCCTTCGAAGGGGTTTTGCGCGAGGGCCGGGTCTACGGCCGCGGCGCCGTCGATATGAAGGGCTGCGGGATCATGCAGCTCATCACCTTCCTCCTCCTCCATCGCCAAGGCTTGCCGCTCAAGCGAGACCTCGTCTTTTGCGCGGTCCCCGACGAAGAGGCTGGGTCCGAATGGGGCATGGCCTGGCTCTGCGAACACCGGCCCGATGTCGTGGATGTCGAGTTCGAACTAAGCGAAGGCGGCGGTGGCACGAGCCGCTTCGGACGCCAGGAGACCAAGCTCTTCAGCGTCGCCACCAACGAAAAGGATGTCTGCTGGGTGAAGCTGACCTCGATCGGTACGCCCGGCCACGGCTCGCGGCCGCACAAGGACAACTCGGCCGTCCACCTCCTCCGCGCGCTGACCAAGCTGGTCGATTGGGACCGCGGCCTCACGTTCGTGCCCGAGACCGAGGCATACCTCGGACGCTTGCACGAGGCCGGGCTGTTTCCCGAATACGCCGACAAGGCCGCCCTCGATGCCCGGATCATCGCCTCGCCTGAGCTCCACGCCATGTTCCACAACACCCTCAACGTCACGATGCTCAACGCCGGGATCAAGGCGAACGTCATCCCGGCCAAGAGCGAAGCCGTCATTGACTGCCGCCTGCTCCCGGGCCAAACCAAGGCGGCCTGGCTCGATACTCTCCGCAATATCATCGATGATGACCGTGTCGAGGTCTCGCTCTACTCGCCCGATCAGTCCGAGCCGCAGGCGGTGGCATGGGACACGGAGCTCTTCCGGACCATCGAAAGCGTCGTCAAGGGCGCGATGGAGGACGCGATCGTCGTCCCAACGATGACGGTCGGCGGCACCGACAACCGTTTTCTCCGCGCCCGCGGCATCCCCGCGTACGGCTTCATCCCGTGCCTGCTGAGCCCGGAAGAGCGCGCCGGCTTCCACGGCAACGACGAGTTCCTCACGATCGACAACCTCAACATGGGCTGCGAACTCATGTACGAAATCGTGCGGCGGATGTGCTGCTAAGGCCGGCCCGCCGGTGAACTCTCGCCGGTTTCCTTGACGGATCGAATGGCGCGACGGACGTCGTCCAAGGGCAATCGCCAAGGCCGTGAGGCGCCTGTCAGGTACTTCTCGACGCCGTCTCTGGCGAATGCCTCCGCGAGTTGGAACGCGATCCAGCGAGCCTTGAGTGGCCGATCGGCGTTCACGAACACGATCTCAGTGGCCCCAAATGCGTACCCATACCCCAACTCCAGCATCACGGCACGCAGTTGGTCGAGTGAGATCGTGTTCAAGGCCAACTACCCGTTCGCCTGGGCAACGAGCTGGCCTTCAAGCAGAGAGTAGGTCACGCCCAAGGCGTCAAAGTACGCGCGCGCCCCCTCCGGCGAATCGACGGAGAGCACGTAGCTGACAAACGACTTTGCTGAGGAGACAGCTCGCGACTTCGCCTGATCCAAGCCTCCGCGGCCCCCTGCAAACACCGGGAAATCGATCCCGGAGACGGCGAATTCGCCTGTTACGTCGTCATCGAGCCGATCGAACTCGAACCGTGGCATGAACGTCCAGCCGTCGACCTGCACCCTCGCCGTGAACTCCATGGGGGTGATGGTAGCATACCGGCATGCCGTTGTTCGATCTCTCGCAGCTGGAACCTCCAAGCGACCCGGTGCGTTCGCGACTCGAACTCCAGCTCGAACGAATGAAGCAGGCCGTTCGCCGCGCGGACCTGACGCGGGAGGAATCGAAGGAGATCGCCGACCGGTCGCGAGCCTTCCTCGCGATGGCCGCCACAGCCTTGAGCATCTCTATTTCTCTGGTCATCGTGGCGGATGTCGAGCCGGCGGCGCGGGCTGCGGCTCTGGTGGCCTCATTTCTCGCCCTCTGCGCGTTTGCGGGACAATGCGTCGCTGCTCGGAGCATCGACGGTGATCGATCGCTGGTAACGCAGTTTACGGCCCTTTCGGACGTGTCGATCGGCGAGATGCATCCATCTGGGGCCTACGACCGCAGCGCCCGTGACGCCGGAATCGTGGCCGACAGAAATGCCCTTCGTGTCCTCAAGATGGCCCGATCCTTGCAATGGCAAGTCGTCTTCTTCGTGCTCCAGGTTACCGCGTTCGCCACGGGAATCGTCGGCGCCGGCGCAATCGACGCATGCACAGCGTAGACTGCGCCCATGCCTGAAATCCCCGAGCTTGAGGCGATCCGCGGCTTCTTCAACGAGCATATCCAGGGCCACGCCATCACCTCGGTCGAAACGCGCATCCCCTTCATCTTTCGCACCCCCGCCAGCGAGCTGCGCGAGACGCTCGCCGGCGACACGTTCGGCGAAGTCCTCCGGCACGGCAAGTTCGTGCTTTTCCCGCTCGCTTCCCATCGCATCCTGGCGATCAATCCCATGCTCACGGGCCGCTTCCAATACGTCGAGCCCGCCAAGAAGGCGGCGGCCAAGACGTGCCTCGTCCTCGGGATCGATACGGGCCGCCAGCTCCGCTACGCCGACGATAAGTTGATGGGCAAGGTCTACCTGGTGCCGGTGGCGGGGCTCGATACGATCCCGAACTGGGCGACGAACGGGCCGGACCTGCTCGCGCCGAGTTTCGACGAAGACGCCTGGTTGAAAGCGCTGCGCAAGTACCGCGGCGCGATCAAGAACATCATCACCAACGCCGAGTTCGTCCAAGGCATCGGCAACGCCTATAGCGACGAGATCCTTTGGGAGGCCCAAATCAACCCCTACACGCCCAAGACGCAGCTCAGCGAGGCTGAGCTGCGGAAGCTGTACCGCGCCGCGCTGACGACGATGGCCTGGGCGACGCCGCTCGCCCGCGAGCGGATGGTCAAGGGCGATGTGCTCGACTACGACGAGCGCCGCGACTTTGTCCGCGTGCACCGGCGGGGCGGCCAGCCCTGCCCGCGTTGCGGGACGTCGATTAGCGAGATCACGGCGAACCAGCGGATCACGAGCTACTGCCGCGCCTGTCAACCGGGCGGGCCGGCGGAACTCCTCAACCGATAGGAGCGCTCGTCAGCGGCGCCGGCTCGTTGCCGCCAAAGCGCCGCCTAACGCCAAGACGGCCAAACCCGCCAGAATTACCATGACAGACAGCCCTTCCCCCGCTTGGCCCGAGCCGGTGCTTGGCGGCAGCGGGGCCGGTGGCGTCGCCGTTGCGGCCGGGCTCGGTGAAGCGGGCGCCGCGTTCCGGACGACGATCCGGTTCGCCGCGGGCAAGGGCACGGGCGAGTTCTCCTTGAGATAGCGTTCCAAGGCATCGATATCGAGCTCGCCAACAAGCCGGTCTTGGCCGTCGCGCAGGATGGTGAAGTTGTCGCCGCCGCTGGCGAGGAAGCCGTGGACCGTCACCCGATACTTCCCGTTCGGGTCGATCGCGACGCCGTTGAGCTTCAGGCTGGCGGCGTCGACCTTCTCCGCGTCGGGCCGCGAAGCATCCCAGGCGTAACTGAAGCCCTTCGAGACGGGCAGGATGCGGGGCGCGGCCGCGTTGTTCGTCCACTGCTGGTCCAGCAGCGTCTTGATCTGCGCGCCCGTCAAGGTGAGCGTCACGAGGTGGTTGCCAAAGGGCTGGACGTTGAACGCTTCCTCAAAGGTGACGACGCCAGCGCCCTCAGACTTGCTTTGAGCGAACGTGAAATCCGCCCGGACGCCGCCGGGATTCGTGAAGGAGATGACGGCGGCGCCCTTGTCGGAGGCGGTTGTGGCCGCCAGTTGGGCGTCGGCGACCAACGCGCCCGCGGCGGTCTCGCCGCTGGCGCTCGCGGTGCGCGTGAGGTCCTGGGCGATCCGCCCGACTATCCGGCCGGCCAGCGGGGCCGAGGCGTTCGTGTACGTTTCGAGGAGAGCCGCGACGGCCGGATCCGGCGTCACGTCGCGCGTCACGATCTGGTTCTTGCCCACCGCCTTCGTCACCTTGCCCGTCGCCCTGTCGATCGTGAGGTCGACCTTGCTGATCAGCCGCCCCAACGAGGCTGCCTGGACGACGACGCGGCCATCGACGACGCAGTTGTACCCGACCTGCGAGTTCGCCGACAGGATGACATCGACCTTACCCGAGGTGACCTTCGTGAGGATCCCGGCAAGGACGCCGCTGAAACCGGTGCAGGCGTCGTAACCGCCAGTGGCGAAATCTGTGGTGGTCGCGCCTTCGTGGATGACGAGGACGATCGCCGTGGCGCCAGCCGCTTCGACTTCGGGGATGAGCGCGTTAATCGTCTCCGCCTCGTCTTTGAACTGGAGCCCGGCGACGCCCGAGGCGCGGACGACACTCGGCGCCGTCTTCGTCGTGACGCCGATAAACGCGACCTTGACGCCGTCGATCGACATGATTTCGTAGCCCGGGAAGAGCGGCTTGCCGGTCGCCGTCTCGATCACGTTACCAGCGAGATACTTGAAGTTCGAGCCCTTGAACTGGTTGACCTTGCAACCTTCGGGGATGCAGCCGCCGAACGCGAGGCGCTTGAGTTCGTCCACGCCTTTGTCGAACTCCAGGTTTCCGACGGTGTTGATCTGCGTCCCCATCAGGTTCGCGACCTCGACCGTGGGTTCGTCCCGGAAGAGGCCAGAGAGGAAGGGGCTGCCGCCGAAAAGGTCGCCGCCAGAGACGACGACGGTGTTCGGGTTGGTGGCCTTGAGCGTCGCCAGGTGCTTCGCGAGGTAGACGGCGCCGCCGGCATCGACAGGCCCGGCGGCCGTCACGATCCGGCCAGCCGCGCCCGCGGGCGGTTGCAGGGCGCCTTGGAAGTCGTTGTACATCAAGAGTTGGATGGTCGTCGTGGCGCCGGCTTGCTGGGCGTGCGCAGCGACGCGTTCGTCCGAGCCAAGGCCCAGGGCGCCGAACGCCACTGTGATCACGCTAATGGTCGCGAGGAGAGCCGCAAGCAGCGGGCGTTTCTGGAACAAGGCCGTACTCCATCGGTGAGGTCCAAACAGCGCGCCCAGCGTACGGCCTGGACGGAGTACGCGGGGCTGTGTTGCCAGTCCTTGCCCGGTTCGAGGGTGCGAAAGAGGTGTGCGAGCCCAGCGGTAAGCCGTGGCACAGCCCGCCAACTGCCGTCGCGATGCGTCAGATCGCGTCGCGGCCCGGCGAAGATCGTTGACTTCCTTAGAACAGACATTCTATTCTCAGCATCCCAAGCAACCCTCAAGCGTGCGGAGGCCGCGTCATGGAATCCCTGGTCCTGCTCCGAACCCGCAAGCACCGGCTCGATGCCCTTCCCGAAAACACCGAGTACCGCGATGGCGGCTGCGACCTCTACCCTTCTTGCCTCCGTTGCCCCCTGCCGCAATGTCGCTACGACGACCCTGGGGGCGCGGCCGCGATGCTGCGCACGGGCCGGGACGCGAGCATCCTTCGCCTTTCGGAGCGGGACGGCGTGCCGGTGGAGCGGCTTGCGCAGATGTTCGGGCTCTCCCGTCGGACGGTATTTCGCGTCCTTAGCGCGGGCCGGCGGGATCACGCCACGCGTACGCTTTGAGCATCCGCGCCGCTCGCAGCCGGCGGCGTCCGCGGCGGGAAGAGATTGCGGACCGCCGTGCGAAAGCCGGGAGGATGTCCGGCGTCTCAATGTCATCATCGGCGATCAGCACGCGGGGCTTCGCATCGCTGCGGTAGATATACGCTTCGCGCGCGCCCGGATAGAGCACCCAGACCTCGCGGACGCCAGCGTCGAGCCACTCATCCACCTTCGCGCGCATGGCGCTGCCGCTGTTGGAGGGCGACATCACTTCGACCACGAGGTCGGGCGCGATCCGGAGGACGCCAAAGTCTTCCCGCGGAAGCCGTTCGTTCCGGACGAAGCTCACATCGGCCCGGCGCGCCCGGTTCGGATCCGGAAAGATCGCGATCGTCATGTCCGGCGCGTAGGCTTCGCCGATTGGGTTCTGGCGAAGATAGCCGTTGAATTCGTAAAGACACTGACCTGCGGTCTCAGACGAACGTCGGCTTACCGCGCGTTCCACCAGTTCGCCATCGAGCAATTCATAGATTGCGTCCTCCATGGTGAGCAGGTCTTCCGGCGTGTAGCGCGGCTTGGCGGGAGCGGTTGTCATGCGGGCCTCCGGGTAGCGCACATTCTACCATTCGCCCGGGCGCGCTGACCCGGAAATCATTGCCTGGCGGTCGATCGTGCGGTTCGCGGCGGCGCCACGGCGTATCATCGCGGACACAACACCCGAAGGCGGCGAAAAAAACATGCTCAAGCAGGAGAACTACGAACACATCCTCATCGAGAAGAGCGACGGCGTCGCGATCCTCACCCTCAACCGCCCCGAGAAGCTCAACGCCGTCAACGGCGTCCTCCACTCCGAACTGACGACGATCTTCCTCGACGTCATGAGCGACCCGGACGTGCGCGCCGCCGTCATCACGGGCGCCGGGCGCGGCTTCTGCGCTGGCGGCGACTTTTCCGGCGGCGCCAACATGGCCCCGAAGACCGGCATGCCGATGATGCAGGAGGCGCGCCGCATCGTCGACAACCTGCTCGACTGCGAAAAGCCGATCGTGGCGGCGGTCAATGGCGCCGCCACTGGCCTCGGCGCGACCGTCGCGCTCCTCTGTGATGTGGTCATCGCCGCCCGTAACGCGCGCATCGGCGACCCGCACGTCAAGATGGGCATCACGGCGGGCGATGGCGGCGCCGTCATCTGGCCGCTGCTCGTCGGCGTCAACCGCGCCAAGCAGATGCTGATGACCGGCGACCTCTGGACCGCGGACGAAGCCTACGCGATGGGCCTGGTGAACAAAGTTGTCGACGAAGGCGAAGCCCTCAACGCCGGCCTGGCGATGGCGCGACGCCTCGCGGCCGGCGCGCCCTACGCCGTGCAATCGAGCAAGGTCTCCGTGAACAAGTTCATCAAGGCCATCTCGAACCTCGTGCTGCCGCTGTCGTTGGCGCTGGAGGAGGTATCGATGACGAAAGCCGACCACCGCGAGGCTGTGAGCGCCTGGCAGCAGAAGCGCGAGCCAAAGTTCACGGGGCGGTAAGGTCGGGATCGCGGACGGGTTCGGGACATCGGGCGGTTCGGTTAAGGTGAATCTGACGGGGTCCCGTCTGGTCTGGCATAATTGAGCGCTGAACGAAGGAGGAGCACTGTGGCCGACGAGGGAGAGACACTGGGCGATGGTGCGGCTGATGGCCTGGCGGTCCATCTCCGATGGCGCGACCTAAGCTCCACGCCTATAGAGTTCTGCGACCATCTGCTCATCACGCTCAGGGGCGACCACTTCGTCCTCGCTATTGGTCAAACGGAGTTGCCTCAGATGATCCCCGGTGATGATATTGCGCTCAGCGAACTCAGGTCCGACCCCACCGTTTGGATTCGCCCGCTTGGCCGATTCGCGCTGCCGAAGTCCAGGCTTTTGGAGTTCCTGACCAACGCGGAGCCTGTTATGAAGCGCGCGAGAGAGAACGACGAGCGAGGAGGCCTTTAAAGTGGCACTTAAGACTGCATTTCCGCCGAACGGATCACTAAAGTCCGCGGGTATACCCCTACACTTGCCTGTTTCAGCTGGCGAAGCTGCAAAACTAATCCTCGACCAAACGTATGGGGACTGTGGAAGTGGCCGTCAGCCGCGAGGAGGAAGCGGCTCTACGTTCGACTTCATCCAACCGTCGATCGACGTCGCAGCGCAAATTTCTCGCCAGCGGATCAACGAGGATTCGGCGGGTCTGCCATTCGTCGGCAGGCTCACGATGGAGCCTCAAGCCATGACGGCACTGACGGACGTGCTCCTGGCGGAAATGAAGCTACGGCACGGCACCGGTCCGATACCGAACCTCGCGACTTCAATCGCCACGCCGATCGACTGGTTCGCCAAGGCCTCTGCTATCAGCAGCCCAGAAGGCCTCTGGCTCCTCGACCATCTCGTCAATGACGGCGCCCTGTCATTTCAGGAGTTTGAGGCAGAGAAGTTGGGAGCAGCGGGAGCGGTCGGCCTTGGTCAACTGATGCGCGCTGGATATCTCGTCGAGGGCACGGCGTCACTCCATGTGACCGACATCGGCCGCCTTGGGTACGCCGCCTTCATGGCGAAGCACCCTGAGTTCGACGCGCCGTAGTGGAACGCGCTCGCATCGCCGCCGCTTGGGTGAATCCAGCCGCGCCCGTTTCCTGTCTCGTGTACGGCCAGGGCGTGTGCGAGCCAGAGGCCCCGTACTACGTGCACTATCAGAAGCGGACTGTGATCCGCGACTTCCTCCGAGGCCTTGGCGTGGATGCGGTCTTCCCCGAGGAAGTGCTCGATGAAGCCGATGCGGACCCACTGTGGGCTCAGCTCGGGCTCGCACGCGAGCGGGACTTCGTCGTCGCTATCCAACCGCCCGAGCCGCAGAAGGGGCCGCCCACACTCAAAATGGAGGTTGCTGAAATCTTCTGGCAGGACGACCTTCGTTGCCGGACATGGATCCTCTACCCCAACGATCACCCAACAGCCCCCTTCACAAAGTACGCCGAGCGTTTTGGCGAACGGGCACTTTCGTTCGCTCCCTATCGGTATGCCGCCTGCCACGACATCCGGGCGTTGTTGTCTCGCGCTGTCATCGTGATCCGCCGCGCAAAATTCGACGGCGATTGGCCGCCAGAGTGCCCGCCGCCGGGTCCGCGCATGGCATTGGCCCGACCGTAGACCCGCGGCCACCAAAGCGAACTGGAGCCGCCTTCTTTCACCGTGTTCGCCCTCCGCCCTCACGTCGATCGATGTCCCGCGGCGCGGTACACTGCCTCTCCAGCACAAATGTTCACACACCTCCACACCCACACCGAATACTCCCTCCTCGATGGCATGAGCAAGATCGCGCCCCTGATGGACCGCGTCAAAGAGCTCGGCATGGAATCGATCGCCATGACCGACCATGGCGCGCTCTACGGCGCCATCGACTTCTACCGAGAGGCAACGGAGCGCGGGATCAAGCCGATCATCGGCGTCGAAGCCTACGTCGCCCAGGGCAGCCGCCACAGCCGCGAACGCGGCGATAACCAGCCCTACCACCTCGTCATGCTTGCCCGCAACCGGGAAGGCTACAAGAACCTGATCGCGCTCGTCACTAAGGCGAACCTCGAAGGGTATTACTACAAGCCCCGCATGGACCGGGAACTGCTCGAACAGCACAGCGCCGGGATCACGGTGCTCTCCGGCTGCCCTTCCGCCGAATTCCACCGCCGCCTCCAGGAAGGCGACCGCGAAGGCGCCATCGCCACCGCCAAGTGGTACCGGGAAGTCTTCGACGGCCATTACTACCTCGAAGTCCAAGACCACTCGAGGGGCGAAGGCGCGCTCCCCAACGCCGGCGACGACAAGTTCTTGCACCACAACCCGACCATTGCCGGCATCGGCCGCGAACTCGGGATCAGCGTCGTCGCGACCAACGATTCGCACTACACCCGCCCGAGCGAAGCGGAAGCCCACGACGTCCTCCTTTGCGTCGGGACCAACGCCACCGTCGACCAACAGGACCGCTACAAGTTCGACGGCAGGGGCTACTACGTCCGCGGCGAGCGGGAGATGCTCGACCTCTTCCCGGAAAACCCGGAGTTCATGCGGAACACCCAGCTCGTCGCTGACGCTTGCGACCTCGACCTGAAGTTCGACCGCCAGCTCCTCCCGGAGCCCCGCGTCCCGCCCGGCAAAACCAGCGAAGCCTATCTCGCCGAACTCTGCCTCCAGGGCCTGCATCGTATCTATAAGGACGTAACGCCGGCGCTGACCGAGCGCCTTGCCTACGAACTCGACGTCCTCAAGCAGACCGGCTTTAGCGACTACATGTACGTCGTCAAAGACATCTCCGATTTCGCCCGCCAACAGCGCATCCGGATGGGCGTGCGCGGATCGGCGGCCGCTTCGCTCGTGCTCTACGCGCTCGGCGTCACGGACATCGACCCTATCGCCAACCGGCTCGTCTTCGAACGCTTCCTCAACCTCGAACGGCGCGAAATGCCCGATGTCGACTTCGACTTCGCCGATGACCGCCGTGAAGAGATGATCCGGTTCGCGTACGAGCGCTACGGCAAAGGCAACGTCGCCCAGATCATCACGTTCGGGACGCTGGGCGCGAAGGCCGCCCTCCGCGATACGGGCCGCGCCCTCGGCCTCACCTACGCTGAGGCCGACCGTGTCGCCCGCCTCGTCCCGGCCCAGAACCACATCACCCTCGAAGAGGCGATGGAGCAATCACAGGAGATGCGCGAGGTGGCGGATGCCGACCCGAAGGTGCGCAACCTGATCAACCTCGCCAAGCAGCTCGAAGGCGTCGCGCGCCACGCGAGCACGCACGCGGCCGGCGTCGTCATCTCTCGCGACCCCTTGATCGACCACGTCCCGCTACAACGCCCGACGCGTGGCGATGATGACTCGATCCCGATGACCCAGTTCGCCATGGACCAAGTCGCCAAAATCGGCCTCCTGAAGATGGACTTCCTCGGCCTCTCGAACCTCACGATTCTCGGCAAGGCCGTCGACATCATCCGGGAAACGGCGGGCGACGAAGTCGACCTCCTCGCCCTGGAAGATGGCGACCCGAAGACGATGGAGATGCTAGGCAAAGGGGAGACCTTCGGCGTCTTCCAGTTGGAATCCTCAGGCATGCGCCGCTACGTCCAGGACCTCCAGCCCAACTCGATCGCCGACCTTTGCGCCATGGTCGCGCTCTACCGGCCCGGCCCCATGCAGCAGATCCCGCGCTTCATCGATGGCAAACACGGCCGCATCACGATCACCTACCCGCATCCCGACCTCGCCAACATCCTCGACGAGACCCACGGCGTCATCGTGTACCAGGACCAAGTGCTCTTCATCCTGCAACAGTTCGCGGGCTACTCGCTCGGTGGCGCCGACGTTGTCCGCAAGGCGATGGGCAAGAAGAAGAAAGAGATGATGGAGGCCGAGCGCGAACGCTTCATCGAGGGCGCGCAAGGCAAAGGCTACTCGTCCCAAGATGCGACCGCCGTCTTCGACCTGATCGAACCGTTCGCTGGCTACGCCTTCAACAAAGCCCATAGCTGGTGCTACGGCAACATCGCGTATCAGACGGCCTGGCTCAAGGCGAACTATCCCGTCCAATATATGACCGCTGTGCTGCAGAACACCAAGAGCGCGCCGGACACGTTCGACCGTATCGCCGCCGCCATCGCGGAGTGCACGAAGCTCGGGATCGAAGTGCTCCCGCCCGATATCAACCGCAGCGAAGAGAACTTCAGCGTCGAACCGCGCAGCGATGGCACGCGCGCGATCCGGTTCGGCCTCGGCGTCGTCAAGAACGTTGGCGCTTCCGCCGTGGAAGGGCTCATCCGATCGCGTGTCGATAAGGAGGGCAATCCGGCGCCCTTCCGCGATATCCAGGACTTCTGTAAACGCGCTGATCTGACATCCGCCAACAGCCGGGCGGTCGAGTCCCTGATCCGTGCCGGCGCGCTCGATCTCCTTGGCGACCGCGGCGCCCTCAACTTCAACGTCGAACGGATCATGAACCTCGCCCGCCGCGAGCGGGAACTGCGCGAAAGCGGCCAGGCGACGATGTTCGACCTCTTCGGAGACAAGGTCGATATCCCGCTCCCGGCGTTGGACCTCGAGTCCGCCGCGGCCCGTCGGGAGGACATGCTCGCCTGGGAGAAAGAGCTGCTCGGCGTCTATGTAACCGAACACCCCTTTCAGGCCGTCGCCCGCAACGTCGCCGCCTACACTACCCACAACCTGTCGGACCTCTCGCTTGAAATGGTCGGCCAAACGGCGACCGTCGCCGGTATGGTCGCCCGCGTCCAAACCCGGCTCACGAAGGACAATCGCAAGTTCTACCTCGTCGACCTCGAAGACCTCTCTGGCTCGACGGAAGTGACAGTTTGGAACGACCAAATCGAAGGGGCGGGAGAACAGCTTTGGGCCGAAGGCCAGGTCGTCGTCGCCCAGCTCGATTGCCGTGAACGCGGCGACCGGCTCGCGCTCAGCGTGCGCAAGGCGGCGCGGTACGACAGGGCCGAAGGCGGCGTCTCCGGCTTCTCGCC
>CAMAUF010000006.1 GCA_945861295.1 bacterium
TACTGACGGTTACCGGCTGAAGGCCGCGCGTGACTCTCTTCGACGACGGCTTCCCAGCAGAGGTAGAAAAAGAAGAGCCCGACCAAGATCGGCGGCAGGAACAGCGCGTTCTCGGTCATGATCAGCCCGTAGAACCCACCAAGGACCACTGTCATCAGAGCCACGAGATAGACGAAAAAGGCGCCCCAGCTAAACGAAATCACGGTGCTTGCCCCTCAAACCTGTTCGGTTCAGAGGCGATCCTAAGCCCTACCGGCCGAACTTGAAAGCACATCAGGGTAAGAGAGGTGATAAATGCGTGGACGTTCGGTGTACATATTACGACCCCGCGCCATTGCCGTCGTGACGGTTCCCGGTGGTCCGGAGGTGTGCGATACGCCCGCCAGTGCCGCCCCAGTCGAGCATCGGCTGGGACGTGCACTTCACTCTCGGGCCTCAGGCGCCAGCGGCGGCGAGGACGGGGAGCGGCTGCTTCGGGACCATGCCTTCGAGGACGCGCTCAAGCGCCATCGTGTGGCTGCAGACGGACCAATTCGCGAAGAAATCGCAGGTGCAGGCCCAGGCGCCATCGCTGAGGGTGACCTGGTGTTCCGCGTTCTCTCCGTGGAAGTTCACCTGGAGGCCCTCAACCTGCATGCGGTGCCGCTCGCCTGCGTACACCTTTGCCTTTTCGACCTTGCCAATCAGACTCGACTGCATCGCGTGTAGACCCCTCCTGGCTGTAGCCCTACAAACGCAAACGGCGGCCACACGGCCGCCGTCAATCTGATTGGAAGCGTAGGGAACCTTCCATGCCGCGACCGTACGCCGATGGCTCGGCGCAGTCAAACACAGGGTGGCGATTGGGAGATGAACACCCGATGAACGCGAGGATTCGGCCCCGGCCCTTGGCCCGCTTCCGTCATCCCTTCGTCGCCTCGCCGTATACGACCTCCGGCGCCGCCGTGCCGAGCGTGTTAAACGCCGCGACGACGGCCGAGACTTCATTCCGGTTCAAGGCCTCGCGGTTATCCGCGGCCCACTTCTGCGCCACTGTCAGTTTGTCCAGCGTCCCTTGGAAGCGGGGGGCCACCCAACGCGCGAACAGCTCGTACGAGCGATGCATCTTCTCCGAAGGCGCCCATTCGTGGGCCAGGCCGAGGAGGCCGCCGAAGCCGCCCGTCAGCTCCCAGATCCGTTCGATCGCCTCGATCGCGTCATCCGGCGTGCCGATGATCGCGCCGCCGCTCATGCTCATGATCTGCGCGAACTCTTCCGGCTTGCCGGGGAACTCCAACGTGCGCCCGAGCGTGTCATCGAAGTAGTGCTTCTGGAACTCGAAAGCCTTGACGCTGACATCGCGCCACGCCTCTTCGCGCGTCTCCGCAATGTAGATCGGCAGCATCAGACGCCAGTTGCGACGGTCGGCGACGTGCCCGTTGGCTTCGCACGTCTCGGAATACAGTTGCCAGACTTTGGCGAGGTCGAGCCCCGCCGGCATGAAGGTCGAAACGTTGATCAGCCCCGCGCCATGCTTGCCGGCGATGGTCGGGCCTGCGGGCGAGAGCGTCGAAGCCACGAAGATCGGCAGCTTCTCCGAATACAGCGGCACCTGCAGGCGGGAGCCGCGCAGGTGAATCCAGTCGCTCTCGTGCGTGACCTCTTCGCCCGCGAGCAGCGCCGTGATCACCCCGAGCGACTCGTCCATCTGCGGACGCTGACGCGGCGGGTCGAGCTGGAACTGGTACGCGTCCGACGGCAACGCGCCCGGCCCGACACCGAGCATCACCCGGCCGCGGGTCAACTGGTCGAGCAGCACCATCCGCTCCGCGACGTGGTACGGGTTGTGATACGGCAGCGAAACGACGCCCGTGCCGAGCTTGATCGTCCGAGTGACGGCGGCGGCGTGGGCGATGAAGACCTCCGGGCTGGCGATCGTTTCCCATCCGGCGGAGTGGTGCTCGCCGACCCACGCCTCGTCCCATCGCAACTCGTCCAGCCACTGGATGGTGCGGATGTCGCGTTCGATCGCGAGCCCGGGGTTATCGCCGAGCTGGTGGAACGGCGCCATGAAGACGCCGAATTTCATTCGCCAGGGGTACTGGGCCATCGGTGGTCAACTCCAGGAGGTATCGGTGTCTCCCAGACTACAGGCGCGGGACGTAAGTCGCTCCCGGTGCACGCCGCCGGAGAACTCCGTAGGATGACGAGCCGATAACCCGAAACTTCCGGAGGTCCGCAGCCATGCCACAACTCGAGTTCTGCCGCTGGGAAAAGCGCGGCCACACCATGCACCTGACCATCACGCGCCCCGAGCGCTTCAACGCCCTCCACGCGCCCGCTAACCTCGAACTGGACGGCGTCTGGAATATGTTCGCCGAGGACGAAGACCTCTGGGTGGCCGTGCTTACCGGCGCGGGCGAGCGCGCCTTCAGCGCCGGCAACGATCTCAAGTACACCGCCGAGATGAGCGCCATGCCCGCCGACCAGCGCCCGAAGATGGCGTTCCCGAAGGGCGGCTTCGGCGGCATCACCAGCCGGTACGACCTCTTCAAGCCGATCATCGCCCGCGTCAACGGCTACGCCCTCGGCGGCGGGCTCGAAATGGCGCTTGCCTGCGACATCATCGTCCTCGCCGACCATGCCGAGATCGGCCTGCCCGAACCGAAACGCGGCCTCATCGCGGGCGCGAATGGCGTCCATCGCCTCCCGCGGCAGGTGCCGCTGCATGTCGCGCTGTCGTACATGCTCACGGGCCGCCACATCAAGGCGGAGCGAGCCTACGCGATGGGCCTCGTCAGCGACGTCGTCCCACTGAAGGAGCTCGACGCCTGTGTCGATGGCTACGTGGAAGACATCCTCAAGTGCGCGCCGCTCTCGGTCCGGGCGACGAAAGAGGCGGCGATGCGCGGCCTCGATACGACGTTGGCGCAGGCCTCGCTCGGCAGCTATGAGTGGGAGGAACGCCGTCGCCGCAGCGCCGATTCGGTCGAAGGCCCGCGTGCGTTCGCCGAAAAGCGCACGCCGAATTGGACGGGCCAATAGCGCGGGCCATACCGGCGGGAGGAGCGAGCGACCACGTCCTCGTTCCTCCGTCCGCTGGACCGTTGAGCGCTAGCCCCGCGTCCACGCCAGCAGGCCGTCACGGCCTTTCGCGTCGACCAGTTCGATGCGGATGCCGAATGGGCTGTTCATGTAGCTGAACAAGCTCGGCGCGAGATCGTCCGGGTTTGCGCCGACGCCGAGCGCTTCCGGGGTCATACCGAGCCGCGTCAGGCGCGCCGTTTCCGCCACGAGGTCGTCGACATAGATGCCGAGGTGGTGCAGCCGCGAGCCACCGGCCGCCGACCAGACACCGCTGCCCTTGCCCTCGATCAACTCTATGAAGGGCGGCCCATTGCGCGAGTACACGACTTCGAGGGCGATCGGCGCCACGCCTGGCCCCTCTCGCACCGTGACCGAGGCCGTCCGGCGCGGCGCCCAGGTCACGCCGATCTGCTCGGCGACTTGGCGCATGGCCTCCTCGATCTCCTCGACGACCACGCCGATGTGGTACAGGTTTTCAAACGGCACGCCCGAAAGCGGTTTCCCAAAATCAAAGGCCACGACGCACTCCTCGCCCTAGGTTTCGCCCGCCGCGGGCGAAGCGCGGGCAGCAGCCTCGCCTTCCGGCTCCCACTGCGCTGAGAGCGGGAGAAGCGAGGCAGAACGGGTTCTACGCGATAGATGCGTCGAAGTCCATCGAGACGTGCCCGCGATCCTTGAAGCCTTGATACTCCGCCTCCGAATAGTCAAGCAATTCGCGGTAGACGTAGTCGTTATGTTCACCCATGGCCACCGGCGGCTGGTGCACGGTGAGCGGCGTGGCGGGGAACCGCAAGAAGGGGGTCACGAAGCGGTATGTCCCGATTTGGTCGAAGGGCGTCATCGGCTGGTACACGCCGCGCGCTTGGACGTGCGGGTCGTCGAAGGCCCGCGTGCCGTCGAGGATGGGCGCAGCCGGCACGCCGTGGGCCTGCAGGTGATGGAACAGGTCGTAATCATCCCAGCCTTTCGTCCATGCGCCGATCGCCGCTTCGATTTCGGCCTCCTGTGCTCGCCGGCCAGTCTGACTCGCGAGCGAGGCGGCCGTCGCCCACTCCGGCGATCCCATCGCGACTACCAAACCGTGCCACTCGTCGTCGCTGGTGACGCAGATGCTCACCCAACGATCCTCGACCAAGGCGACATCGCCGCCCCGGCAGGGAAACACACCCGATGGGCAGAAGCCGTAGATCGACCGGTTGCCGATGCGCTCCGGCTCGCGCCCGTTCAGGGCGTAGTCCATGAAGCCCTGGGCGAGCATCGCCGATGCGTTCTCCGCCTGCGCCATCTCGATCAGCTGGCCTTCGCCGGTGCGGTCGCGATGCCACAGCGCCATCATCACGGCGAGCGCGCTCTGCGCCCCCGCGAGGTAGTCGCCCGAGAAGATCGGCGTGCTCGTCGTCGGGTCGAGGTCATCGTAGCCGCGAATGAGGGTGTGCCCCATGACACTCTCGAGGTGTACCCCAAGGGCTCGCGCCTGTGCATAAGGGCCGCTCGACCCATAGGCGGCCATGCGGATCATGACGATGTCGTCGCGCCATTGGCGGAGCCATTCATACGTCACACCGAGACGTTCCAACGTTTCCGTCGCGTTGTTTTCGACGACGGCGTCGGACTTCGCGATCAACTTGCCAAGAACCTCCATGCCCTCAGGCCTGCGCCAGTCGACCGTGAAACTCTTCTTGTTGCGGTAGAGGGAAACGAAGGTCGGGTGCACGTTCCAGGGACGCGCGCCCGGGTCGTTGTTGGGGTAGCCGCCGGCCGCCGGCGGCAGCGCGGCCGCGTACTCTTTCGATGGGTGAGCCAGCGCCCCGCGGGTCATCGGCGGCAGGACGAACGGGTTCTCGACCTTGATCACCTCGGCGCCGAGGTCCGCGAGCAGGAGGGTGGCGAACGTCCCGGCCCAAACGACACAAAGGTCGACGACCCGTACGCCTTCAAGCGGGAGTCGAACGGTCATCAAGACACCTCCGTGACTGCGGTGATCTCCGCGTCATCCAACCCCGCCTCGCGGAGAATCTCGACGGTATGCTGGCCCAAGAGCGGCGGCGGGCGACGCAGCTCCCAGGGCGATTTCGGCAGGATGAACGGCCGGCCGGGCATCTCGATTTGGCCGGCCACCGGGTGATCCAGCCGCGCCCAGAAGCCGCGCGCGCGAAAGTGTTCGTCGCGCGCGATCTCGTCGATCGTGAGCAGCGGGCCGCAAAGCACGCGGGCCTCCTGCGCTTTGGCCCAGATCTCGCGTTTGGTGTGGGCGTAGAGCCAGGGATAGAAGTTCGCCTCCAGCTCCTCGCCGAGCTCTGAATCGAGGAGCGCGCCGGTCCGGTACCATTTCGGGTCAGCCAGCCACTCCGGGTTGCCCAGCATCTTGGCGAACCGGTCCAGGCGGGCGCCAGCGCCCGTCAGTTCGACATAGCCGTCGGCGCAGGGGTAGGGGCCGCGGAGGACGGCGCGCGCGTTCACGGGCGTCCGAGGCGTCTTGCGCCCGGAAAACTCGTAGGCGATGGCCGAGACATGACGGCGATCGGCGCCGCCAAGGTGACTGTCGACGATCGAGACATCGACGTGCTGGCCGATCCCCTGACGCTGGCTGACGAAGAGCGCGCCCATTGCCGCGACCGCCGCCGATGCGCCGGTCTCGACGAGCGCCGCCGTCCCATACATCTTGACCGGCTCGCGTTCGGCCACGCCCATCGTGTACATCTCGCCGCCGAAGCCGTAGAGCGTCAGGTCCGTGCCCTTATAGTCGCGATAGGGGCTGTCTTGGCCGAAGTTCGTGACCGACACCAGCGAGAGCGAAGGCTTGCGGGCGTTCAACGCGGCGAAGCCAGCGCCCAGGCGGTCGAGGACGCCCGGCCGGAAGCTCTCCACGACCAGGTCGACCGTGGCGGCGAGCCGGAGCAGCGCCTCCACTCCAGCCGGACGCTTGAGGTCGATCATGAGCGAGCGCTTATTGGTGTTGAAGTAGAGGAACGTGCCGCTCGCCTCAGGGTTGGGGGTGTCGGCGCGGAAGGGGCCAAGGCGGCGGGACAAGTCGCCGCCCGGGGGCTCGACCTTGAGGACGCCGGCGCCATAATCGGCCAGGAGCTTTGTCGCGTAGGGCCCGGCGATGCCGACCGTCAGGTCGAGGATGCGGACGCCGGTCAGGGGACCAGGCATGGCGGGCCTCCGGCGGGGATTGGCGGAATCCTACGCAGGTTGGCCCACGCGTCAAATCCGTCGCCACCGTCACGTCCGGCGGCGACATCGGCCGCGTTTTTATCTCAGCCGGAGGCGGCCAGGACGCGCGCCAGTTCGCGATACACAGCCGCGTTGGTCATCAGCCCGGAGTGCGTCCCGGAAACGACGATGTTCTCGGCCCCAGCAACCTGGCAAAGCCTCGCCGGGACGATCTGGTCGTCCTCGCTGGCGATGGACACGACGCGTGTCGCGGGCACAAGACCGGCACGCAGTGCCCGCAGGAAGGAGCAGTCGCAGGCCGGGAAGGCGCAATTCGGGTCCATCGCGCGACGGATTGCCGTTCCTGCGTCTACGACGATGCGCGAGACTCCTCGCTGGATCTCCGCCGTCAGGTTGCCCGTCCGGAGGGCCTGCGCCAGCGGTCCCGCTGGCGAACCAACGAGCACGAGTTTGGTCACGCGTGAGCCGAGGCGCGAGGCGAGCGCCCACGCCAAGATCCCACCGCGGCTATGGCCGATGATCGCGAGGTCCGCCCCCGGAGGGAGCGACCTCGCGAGCTCCTTGTCGATTTCGGCGGAGAGGCGATCCGGGCAGCCCGCATTCACTGCCAAGGACGACCGGATCGGCCGATATCCCAGGCGCAGGAGCCAGCCGCGTAGCGGCGTCAGGTAGAAATCGTTGCCAAACAGACCAGGCAGCACGAGGACGTGCAGATCGTCGCCCCGAGGCAAGGCGCGACCGTCGTACACGGGATCCCGCAGCAGCGCCGCGTACTCGCCCGCCGCCGCGGCGAACTCATTGAGCACCGAAGGTTCAGCCATTGCCTGAATCTAGCCCATCCACGACGACAAACCAAGGCGCCGGGCGGGGTTTGCTGATGCGGCGGCTACTCCGGGTCGTGCGCGCGGCCTTCGAGCCGGGTCGGCGCGATCCGAAAGGCGACCATCCCGAGTTTGGCGAAACGGGCTTGGAGCGCGGCCTTCGCCCACGCCGGCGAGTCGGCCAATTTCGCCTGCATCTTGGCCGCGAACGGGCCGAAAACGGCCGGGTCGCGGATGACCTCCCACGTGCCCTCGCCGGTCACGCTCGACCACGCCCAGGGGCCAGTCGTCGCTGTCGAGTCGATCTGGAAGGCGACGCGCGGGTTGGCAGCCGCCATCGCCGTCTTGCGGCCCGGCGTCGTCAGCCCGCAAAGCGCGCCTTCGTGCCAGACATAGAAAACGGGGACGAGATAGTGGCCGTCATCGCCCGTGAAAGCGATGCGGATGACGCGTTCCTCAGCGAGGACCCGCTCGGTTTCCGCTTGATCGAATTCTCGAAAGCCCATCGCCCGAGCGTAGCTGATGCGGCGGGCGAGCGCCCGTGGCCACGCTTAAATTCCGTAGAATCCGGTTGCCGAGACGACCTGCCCGCTTCCCGGCCAAGCGGCCGCGTTGCCGGTGAACAGCGGCCAGGTATCGCCGGTCACAGGGTCGACCAGAAAGAGGATAGGCTCGCCCGGCCCATCTTCGTCCCAGATCCAGGTCGAGAAGGAGAGCAAGCCGTCGCCGGCGCTTGTCAGTGATTGCACGTCGAAGAACGGCATGACGGTGCGCTGACCTGAGCCGAGGTGGCCGAGCGTGATGCCGTCCTGTTTGTTCCGAGAGGTGCGCTCATGGTAAAAGAGCGTGTCCGAGTCGAACCAACCAATCACCATGCTCCAGCCGCCGCCGCAACCACCGCCGACGTCTGTCCGCTGTGGCGCTTGCGCGAACGTCGTGACCGCGCCCGTAGTCAGATCGACGATCTGGATCGGGATAAGTCCACCGCCAGTCGCGAGGGACCTCCCGTCCGGCGATGGCGCGGCATTCCAAAGCGAGATACCTTCTGGGAAGTTCCCAATCTCGTCCCTGCTACCATCGAGCCAGACCCGGACAAGCTTGTTGTCCAGTACCAAGTAGGCCGATGCGCCGTCGGCCGCCCAAAACATGCCATTCTCTTCTTCACTGATGTCGCTGAGCGGCGTCATGACTCCCGTTTCGGTGTCGAACCAATAGGCTCGACCCAGCTGCCGCACCAGCAGCTTATCGCTCGCGTGCCACATCACGGCGAAGGCTTGCGGCCCGAGTTCAGCGCTGGCGCCGCCGGCGACGGGCACGACCGCGCCGGTCGACCCATCGAAGGTCGCCACGAAGCGGCCGCTTGGCGACGGGAGGGCCGACATCGCATCGCCAAGATCAGGTCGTGCCACGACCGCGCCAGTCCTTGGGTCGATGGAGACGGCGGTCACGCGCCCGTCGGGTCCCTGCTGGATGACAGTGACGCTTTTCGCCTGTGCGGGCAGCCGGAGCGGCGGCGCTTCCGTCGCCTTCGTGTACCGGACGGCGACCCAGCCCGAACCGAGCGCGTACCGCCAGAGCTCGCCATCCACCAGCTTCTCGGGGCCGCGCAGCCAAAGCAACGTACCTTCCGGGAGACAGGAGTAGGGGTCGGTCGCAAACGTCGTCCCAGGCTGCGGCCGCACGTTGAGGCAATCGCCGTCCCCCGTGTGGACACGGACAGGGTCGGCCGTGACGGGCTGGGCGGCCGGCTGCGGGATCGGCTTCTTCGCCTCGGCCGGCGGGACGCTCGCCTCAGCAGGCTCCGCCACGAAGTCGGAACCATTGCCGAGGCCGAGGGGCGCCGGGGTGACCGCCCACCTCGGGGTGGCGCTCGCGATCATCGCCGGCGACGGCACATCGGCGACAGGGCCGGCGCCCGCGTGGCCATCCGAGCCCGCGAAGAAGGCGGCGGTCGCGCTGACCGATACGACCAGGGCCGCGGTGACGCCCGTAACCGGCCAACGCCAGCGCCACGATCGATCGATGTCCAACTCGTCCGTGCTCGCCATGGCCTCGCCCCCCGTGGTTCCGTATGCTCATCGGACGACGGCGGCGGGGCGAAGGTTCCGCCGGCGGTGCTTGCGGCGCCGCAGAGCCGCATCCCACGAATGGAGACCTGTATTTTGGCGTCGTTTTTCGACAAACTGACCGATCAGCTCGGATCTCAATCGCTGACCAAACTCGCCGGCCGCCTCGGCGCCGATGAGGCCGCAACCAAAGCGGCGGCGAGCGCCGCAATCCCCGCCATCCTCGGTGCGCTCGGCAAGAACGCGGGCTCGCCGGGCGGGGCGGCTTCGCTCCTCGGCGCGCTTAACAAGAAGCACGATGGCCACGTCGTCGACGATGTCGATGGCTACCTCGACGACCCGGACGAAGACGACGGCGACGGCATCCTCGGCCATGCGCTTGGCGAAAACCGCGGCGGCGTGACCAACCAGATCCAGCAGCTTTCCGGGCTCGGCGGCGGCCAGGCCGACCAGCTCCTGAAGATGCTCGCCCCACTCGTGATGGGCGCGTTGGGCAAGCAGGCCAACGGCGGCGGGCTCGACGCCGCCGGGCTCGCCAAGCTCCTCCAAGGCGATCAGGCTAAAGCCGTGCTGGATAAACTCCCGGGCGGCCTCGGTGACCTCCTCGGCAACCCCAAATCGGGCGCGCCGGGCGGGGCAGGGTTGCCGGGCCTCGGCAGCGTCCTCGGCAAGCTCGGGAAACGGTGAACGACTCGCACAAGTCTACCCAAGCCGCTTGCCCAGTATCTTGACACGGCGTTCCAGCCACGCGATGATCTCTCTGCGGCTAGACATCGAAATTCGCCGCCAAGGAATGGTTCAGACATGGTCGCCACGCGCGCAACTGGCCCGTCTCCTTCGGAGACATTCGCCGACCTCATCACCGCTCAGAAGCAGCGCTTGCACTTCACAGACCAGGATCTTGCCCGCCGAATGGTGACTCCCGGTAAGCCGAAGGGCATCTCGCCCACCGCGATCGGGCAATGGCGAAACGGGGCGACGCCCACCCACGTGCCCCCAGAAACGATCGCCGCGGCCATCGAAGTCCCGGTCGAAGTCGTGCTGACAGCGATGGGCCTCCACCCGCTCGCGGACACTCAGGACCCACGGCCAGCCGCCACGTCAACGCGGCTGACCGATGTCCTCGCGCGAATCGCGGAACCCGACCTCGCCCATCTGGTCGAGTTCGCCGAGTTTCTCGCGGCCAAAGCCGAACGCAAGGAATGGCAGGACTACGCGCTGGCTCGCCTCGCCCAGGCATACGGCGACGACGAACCGGAGTACACGACGAACGACCTGCTGCCGTGAACCTCACGGCGGGCGCAATCGTCCTCGTCCCGTTCCCAATCCCCGGCGGCGGCCTTGCGAAGCTTCGGCCCGCGCTCATCCTTTGCCACGTGCCGGGACCGTTCCACTCCTGGCTGCTGGCGGGCGTTTCCACCAAGGTAGAAGGGCTCGTGCCAAACTGGGACTTGCTCGTCGACGAGGCCCGGCCCTGGTTCCCTCAAACGGGCCTCAAGCGAACATCGGCCGTGCGGCTGAGCTACCTCGCGACTTGCGATGATTGGGAGGTAGCTGGTCGGATCGGGGCCGTCCCCGCTAGCGAGCTTGCGCGCCTGCGGGGCCGTCTCGCCACCATCTTGGAGTAGGCCGCTCGCGGGGGCCCTCCGACGCCGTCGTCCCGCCCCTCCAGCACAACCTCATGTCGTACACCATTTCGGCGAGATTCCGAAAAGATCTGTAATCTCTGGAGCGGAGTCGGGTCTAACCGCTGGCAAGGGTTCGGAGCGAGGGGCGACGGGATTGGTTGAAAGACAATCCGCAGCCCTGGATCACCACGAGTTCCCGGCGAAAAGACGCCAAAATACCCATCGAAGGAGCGATCCGGTTACAATCGGTGGAGAACACGTTACATGCCACGCGGCGTCCACCGGAAGCCACCCAAGCCCTGTTCGGCTGGCCAGATCAGTCGAAGATTCAGGAGTGAGCGGTGCTCGAACAGCGTTCGGGAGCCGCGCAAAGACACACGCGGGATCGAACCAAGTCCTCGCGGCGCGGGAACTGGGCGGCCCGGCCTTGCGACGGGAGAAACAAGGGATATGGCAGAGCGACACGACGATGGGTTCAAGGGCGCGATCGCGTTCGTCACGCACACGCGGGAGTATCGCTCCGGCGAGGTTCTTCCCGCACTCGCGCGGCACGGCTACACGACCACCGAGCGGCCCCACGACCGCGATACCGAGCGACTCGTCCTCCAGTTCGACCCCGACCTCGTTGTGCTCGCAGTGGACCCGCGGAATGAGGCGGACCTCGAAATCGTCCGGAACGTAGCCCGATCGGTCAAGGGCGCACTGCTCGTGCTGGCCCCAGGCCCGCTTGCCGCCGGTCTCTCCGCGGCCTTGGATGCCGGGGCGGATGTCTGTCTGCGCGACACCGATGGCGTCGAAATCCTGCACGCCCAACTCAGCGCCCTCACCAGGCGCAACGGGACGGCCCAAAACCAGACGAACGAAGACGCCCCCAGCCAGATCACCGTCCGCGACCTCCAACTCGACTTCGACCGCTGCCAAGCGATCCGCGACCAGGATGTCATCCCGCTGACGCCGACCGAATTCAAGATCCTCGCGTTCTTGGCCCGCAATGCCGGAAAAGTCGTAAGCCCCGTCGATATCCTCCGAAACGTGCAGGATTACACGTACGCGGAGCGCGAAGCCCAGGACATCGTCAAGGTGTACATTCGACGCATCCGGCGCAAGGTCGAGTTCGACCCATCGGAACCGAGCTACATCGTCAACGTGCGTGGCTTTGGGTACATGCTCGAACGCCGGACAACTCGCCGCGATGTGGCCCGGCCCATTCGCGCCGCCTGAGTACCGGCCGTCGCCCTTGTGGGCCGAGGCTGCCGCCGGAAGGTGACAAGCGCGGAGACGCCCAGTAGCGTGTCCGGCTGGATGTGATCCAGAGGAGCGCCCCGTGGCGAGCGAAGATCGATTTGATCAGTGGAAGGGCCAGGTCGTGCGCCTGAGGTCCGTAGAGCCCGCCGATTGGGAGCAGTTCCGCGAACTCGATCGCGAAGACAGCGAAGGCCAGCGGCGTGGCTTCTTCGTTCCAAAGCCTCTCTCCAATGCCAGCCGCGAAACCTGGGCGCGAGGCCAAGCCGAACGCCGGCCCGCCGACGACAACGACGACTGGGGTTGGGCTATCGAGGTGGTCGAATCGGGCCTCCTAGCCGGCCACATGAACGTCCACGAGAGCAACCGCCGTCACGGGTACTTCGAGTATGGCATCACCCTGGGTCCGGATTTTCGCGGCAAAGGGTTCGCGGCTGACGCCGTCAAGCTCGTGTGTCGGCATTATTTCGGCGAACTGCGGTATCACCGCATCAGCGGGATCGTCTATGCATTTAATTCGCATTCGCAGCGTTTCCACGAGCGGTTCGGTTTCGTCCGCGAAGGCCAGCTTCGGGAGTATCACTTCAGCGCCGGGCGGCACCACGACGTCTTCTGGTACGGCATGACCGCGTCTGAGTTCTGGGCGCGCTACCCCGAGATGCGCGCTGGGCCTTGGCAGGGTTAGTCCAAGTTGTCGCCAATCGGCCAGCCGCTCGTCAGGCGACCGTCACCTCTGCGCAGCGATACACGTCCTGGATAGCGTTGAGCAGGCCGATGCCTTCGGCCATCGGCCGCTGGAAGGCCTTCCGGCCGCTGATCAGGCCCATCCCGCCGGCGCGCTTGTTGATGACGGCCGTCCGCACGGCTTCGGCCAGGTCACTTTCGCCTGAACTGGCGCCGCCCGAGTTGATGAGGCCCACACGGCCCATGTAACCATTCGCCACCTGCCAACGGGTGAGGTCGATCGGGTGATCCGTCGCGAGCTTGGTGTACATGCGCTCGTCGAACTTGCCGTACGAGACGCCGCCCACGTTCAGGGCTTTGAAGCCGCCGTTCGACTCCGGGAGCTTTTGCTTGATGATGTCGGCCTGCAGCGTGACGCCAAGGTGGTTCGCCTGGGCTGTGAGATCGGACGAGTTCTCGTGGTTGACGCCCTCGACCTTGAACTTCGGGTTCCGGAGGTAGCACCAGAGCACCGTCGCCAGCCCGAGCTCGTGGGCGAGCGCGAACGCCTGACCGATTTCGACGATTTGGCGCCCGCTTTCTTCAGAGCCGAAGTAAATGGTCGCGCCAACGGCGACCGCTCCAAGGTTCCAGGCCTCCCTGACGGTCCCGAACATGATCTGGTCGTACTTGTTCGGATAGGTCATGAGTTCGTTGTGATTGATCTTCACGATAAACGGGATGCGATGAGCGTATTTGCGGGACACCGACCCGAGCACCCCAAATGTCGAGGCGACCGCGTTGCAGCCTCCTTCGATAGCGAGCTGGACGATGTTTTCGGGGTCGAAGTAGGCGGGGTTTTTGGCAAACGATGCCCCCGCCGAGTGCTCGATGCCTTGATCCACGGGGAGAATGGAAACGTAGCCTGTGCCAGCCAGACGGCCGTTGTTGAGGAGTTGGTTCAAGCTACGAAGCACCTGCTGCGGGCGATCCGTCTCAGTCCACATCCGGCTCACGGAGTCCGGACCGGGGAGGTGCAGATTGTCGCGGCTGATCGTCTCGCAACGGTGATCGAGCAGGTTTGCGGCGTTGCCGCCAAGGATATCGGCGATGCCTGAGAGGCCGAGTCCGGCCGGGGTTTCTGTTGCGGAGACCATCGTTGATTCGTCCTGTCGGAAGCGTGTTGGACCCAGCGGACACGGCGCCGCGCGGCCCCGACGCATGATAGCCCTGTCTCCGTGACGCGCCAGGCGCCGGGCTAGCGCACCGGTTAGCTACCCCCAGCGGCGCTGCCGGCAACGGCTTCTGGACGGCGCGCGGCGCGGCCCGCCAGCCACCGGCGTTGCCAGGAGCGCAACCGCTGTTCGAGGGGATGCTCGATCAGGGTGTAGAGAAGCGCTGAGCAGCCGATCGCCAGGGCCGAAACGAGGGCGAACCAGACCACGTTGACGGCGCTGTACGGCCGCACGCCCACCCACTCGATCAGCGCATAGATGATGGTCGCGTGGATGAGATAGAGCGCATAGGACCACTGACCGAGGAGGACGAGCGGGCGCGACCGCAACCACGATTGCCGCCCGCGCAAGTCCAGTTGAGCAGCCGCGGCGATCAGCAGCGCATAGAGCAGAGGGAGCACGACGTAGGTCGCCTGCGCGGTGAGCACCTGCGCGAACGCCGGGAAGTACTGGCCGCTGAGCTGATACTCGACGTGGAACCACAACCCCACGAGCAAAGCCGCCGGGATGACGCCGATCGGGATGCGGAAGCCGCGCTTCAAGGCGACGGCGAGCGCGATCCCGATCAGGAACTCTCCCACCCGGAACAAGGGTGAGATGTACAACAGCCATCCGTACCATCGCGGCGAAAACCACACCGGCGACCATCGCGCCACCACAAAGATGGCCACGACCACGGCGACCGTCGCCAGGGCCAGCAACCGAAGAGACACCGCGACGGCCCGGCGGACGACGAACGGGTGGATGGCATAGAAGAACAGTTCGCACGAGAGCGTCCAGGAAGCGGGGTTGCCCGCGAAGTAGGTGGACACCGTCGGGATCCAGGCGTGAAGGAGCACGAATGACAGCCCAATCGCCGTCCAGTCGTAGGGGACGTCGCGCATGGAATAAAACACAGGCAACGCCAGCAACGTCGTGACCGCGTGAAGCGGCCAAATCCGCGCCAAGCGCCGCCAATAGAAGCGGGGCGGCGTATCGCTGGGGACAAACGACCATGTGAGGACGAAGCCTGAAAGGACGAAGAAGAAGGTCACGCCGGTCGCGCCGAACCCTTGATACCGCCAGATATAGGGCAGCGCCCCGAAGTTCGCGAAATGGTGCACGACCACCATCCACGCCGCAAAGAAGCGCAAGCCAGTCAGTGAATCGAGCCGAGCCTGGACGTTCCGCTCCATAGGACGAGTCTACCGTCCGCACGGCTGAGAGACGCGGAGTACGACTCAGGTCCGGCCTGCCCTACGCTAGTGGGTATGGAATCACTCCTTGGAGAGGCCTTCACGTGGGTCGAAGGCGAGCCATCCCTCCGCCCCGGGGTCACCCTGACTGCCGCGCACATGCGGACGCTGGCGAGGACTTCGGCCCTCGATGCGTCTCCTGGCGGAGCCCGCGCACGACTGGCGATCAGGGCCGCCGCCGCCGCATTGGGCGCTTTCCCCGCTTCGATCGCCAACTTTTACGCCGCCCGAGGGGCCGGGGAAGTCGCTGGCTTCACGGTGCCGGCCGTCAATATCCGCGGCCTCACGTTCGACATCGCGAGCGCGTTGTTCCGTGCCATCATCGCCGAAGAGAGCATCGCCATCTTCGAAATCAACCGGGCGGAGCTCGGGTTCACCGGCCAGGACGCGGAAAGCTTCGCCTGTTCCGTCCTTGCCGCGGCGATCGCGGAAGGGTACCGGGGCCCCGTCTTTCTTCAAGCCGACCACATGATCGTGAACGCGAAGGCGTTCGCGGCGGACCCCGCCGCCGAACTCTCGGCGCTTCGGGCCGTCATCGAGAGCTGCCTGGACGCCTCATTTCTCAATGTGGACATCGATGCGTCGACGGTCGTCGACCTTTCGTTCGCCGACGTCGCCAGCCAGCAACGGGAGAACGCGGAGGTCACCGCGACGCTCGCTCGGGGAGTACGGGCCTGGCAAGCCGAACATTCGGCCATCCGGCAAAGCGTGGAGATCTCCCTCGGCGGGGAGATCGGCGAGGTCGGCGCCCATAACAGCACGGTCGAAGAACTCGATTCCTTCGTGGAACAGACGCACGCCCTATATCCGGGCGCGCACCTGCGCAAGATCAGCGTCCAAACCGGGACAAAGCACGGCGGCGTCGTCCTGCCGGACGGCGCCATGGCCGATGTCTCCCTGGACTTCAATACGCTGCGGGACCTCTCGGCGGCGGCGCGCCAACGGTACGGGATGGCGGGCGCTGTGCAGCATGGCGCCAGCACGCTGCCGGAGGCGATGTTCGGACGCTTCCCGGAAGTTGGGACGGCCGAGGTTCATCTCGCGACCGGCTTCCAGAACCTGGTCTTCGACCACCCCCGCTTCCCGCCGGACCTCCTGCGCGAGATGGAGGCCTACGCGCTCACGAAGCTGGGCCAGGATCGGAGGCCCGGCGAGTCCGACGCGCAGTTCCTGCATCTCGCCCGTAGGAAGCTCTGGGGCCCGTTTCAAGCGAGTCTCTGGGAGATCGAGGCCGAGCCGCTGGTCGAAATCCGGGAGAGCCTTACCTCTCGCTTTCGCGCGCTCATGCGAAGCCTTCGCGCCAGCGGCCTCCGTCCCGCGGTTGAAGGCTACACACGGCCGGCCTGAGGGAGCGAGCGCCGCCCTCAGACAGCCGGGCGGCAGGTGTCGCTTCGCGTGTGCTTGCCGCCCGGTCTTTACCTTGCTTTGAAGGCCTCGCCGGTAAGGTGAAGTCAACGAAACCACGGGGGGCGGGCGCAATGAGAGTCCTGGTCGTTGAAGATGAGGAACCGATCGCGAGCGCGATCGAGCGCGGACTGATCAAGCTCGGCTATGCCGTCGACATCGCTCTCGACGGGCTTGAGGCCATCGAAAAGGCTGGCTTCAACACCTACGATGTGGTCTGTCTCGACCTCAACCTGCCCAAGCTCGACGGGCTGGAAGTGTGCCGCCGTCTGCGGGAGGATCGCTTCGCCGGTGGCATCATCATGCTCACGGCGCGCAGCGCCATCCGGGACCGCGTCGATGGCCTCGATTGCGGGGCTGATGACTACCTCGTCAAGCCCTTCGCCTTCAGCGAACTCGCCGCCCGCATCCGGGCCATCACGCGGCGCGAGGGCGGCCTGCGCGAACCGATCATTAACACTCGGGGCCTTGAACTCGACCCCAACACCAACCGTGTCAAGCGCGACGGTCAGGAAATCCACCTTACCCCGAAAGAGTTCTCGCTCGTGTACTATTTGGCGAGAAACGAAGGCCGCGCCGTGCCCCAGGAAGAACTCCTGGAACACATCTGGGACGAGCACGCGAACCCTTTCACGCAGACCGTGAAAGTCCACATGAACAACCTCCGCCGCAAGCTCAATGAGGGCTTCAGTGACCAACTTATCGAGACCATCCGAGGCAAAGGCTACGTCCTCTAGCCTGCGCGTCCCACCCTGGGCGCGGACCGTCCGGTTCCGCCTCACAGTGTGGTACTCAAGCCTGTTGCTGGTGTTTGGGATCGCGTTCGTCGTGGTCTTGAACGTGGCCGCGCGCCTCGATCAACCCCAAGAACTCCGGGTCGGCGACCTTCGCGTCAAAGACATCGAGTGGGAAGCGGTCCGCACCGGGCCGGGCCAAGCCGTTGGCGTGCGGCCCGTTTCCATCACCCTTGCCGAAGCACGGGACAACATCAACGAGCAAAACCTCGACAACCTGCGGACCTGGTCGCTCATCGCGGTCGTCGGCCTCGCCTTGTCGTCCGGCATCGGCGGCTACGTCCTGAGCGGGATGATGCTGCGGCCAGTCCGGGACATCACCCAGATCG
>CAMAUF010000007.1 GCA_945861295.1 bacterium
GTAGGCGACATCTTCGTAGCTCATGACGGCTGCTCCTTCGCTTCGAGAAACCGAGTCACGGCGCGGTTGAACTCAGCCGGGTATTCGCCGCTGAAGCCGTGGCCGCCGCGTGGGAGGATCTGGAGGCGCGCGCCGGGGATCTGGCGCGCGATCTCCTCGCTTTCGTACGGCGGCGTCAACACGTCTTCGGCCCCGACGAGGACGAGCGCCGGCGAGGTGATCCGCGACAGGCGATCCAAGGTGTCGTGCGCCATCGTCGCGTCCAACTGGCGCAAGTAGGCGTGGGTCGCGATCGGGTAGGGGTCCTTGGCGGCGAGCGCGAGCCGTTCGAGTGGCAGGCTCTCGTCTTGGAGCGTCGCGCCCGTCGAGCCCCACGGCTGCTGGATCGCCTGGATCGCCTCCCGCGGGACGCCGGCCTCCCAGAGCGCGCGCTGGGCGACGGCGACTTTCTTGCGCAACTCGCCCGCCCGCGCCCGCGAACAGGCGATCACGAGCCGGTCGACCATGGCGGGGTAGTTGATCGCGAACTCCTGAGCGACCATGCCGCCCATGCTGACGCCCACGATGTGCGCCTTGGCGAGGCCAAGATGGCGGAGCAGGCCGGCCGTGTCGTCCGCCATCTGACGCATCGAGTAGGGTTCGTCGGGCGCGCTCGTGCGGCCCGCCCCGCGGTTGTCGAGCGTGAGGACGCGGAACCGCTTCGCGAGCGCCGGCGCGTTCAAGGCCCAGGCGCCCGAGTGCGCCCCGAGGCCCACGATCAGCACCACGTCTGGCCCCTCGCCCGCCTGGTGGTGGTAAATGTCGATGCCGTTGATCAGCGCTGTGGTCACACTCGTTCTCCTTGATGCGGCGGGCGGCTGGGGTTGGCCAGCCGCCCGCGTGGTGTCGGGCAGCCACCGCAAGGCGTTACGCCCGGTGCGGCACGACGATGACCTTGCAGTCACGCGGGTCCGAGAGGGCGGCGAAGGCGGCCGGCAGTTCGTCCAGCGAGACGGTCCGCGTCACCAGAGCCGTCGTGTCGACACGCCCGTCGGCGAACGCTTGCAGCGCTTCCGCGTACTCCGCGCCCGTGTAGCCGAGCACGAACTTCAGCGTGAGCTGCTTGTTGATCCCGAGCAGCGGCGTGATCGAGTCCGTCTCCATGCACACGCCGACGACGGTGACGACGCCCTTGATCTGGACGAGCTCCATCGCCTGGTGCAGCGTGCCGGGGACGCCAACGCATTCGAACACGACGTCTGGCGCGGCGACGATCGCGCCGCCGCCGTACGAGGTGTCCTCGCGTCCCGGCGCCGGGACGAAAAGCTTGTGCGAAAGTTCCTCGGCAAGGTCAACGTCGCGCGGGTTGAAGACATCGTCAGCGCCGAACTGGGCGGCGAGCGCGCGCCGCTCGGGCGATGGGTCGCTGACCGCGATGTAGCGTACGCCCGCCTGCTTCAGCCAGATCAGCGTCATCAGGCCGATCGGGCCCGCGCCCATGATCAGAGCAGATTGGTGGGGTTGAATGCCGGACTCGCGGACGGCGTGGAGGCCGACGGCGCAGGGCTCGGTCGTCGCCGCGACTTCGTCGCTGACGTTGGCGGCGACGCGGAGCAGCATCGGCGTCGACATGACGATGTATTCGCTATACGCGCCGGGGATTTCGGGGCTATAGCCGATGCTGAGGTAGCCGGTCGGTGTCTCGGGGGCCATGAGGACGGGCATGCTGGTCACGCGGGTGCCGGGCATCCAGGCCTCGGCCCCAGGGCCGGCTTCGACCACTTCGGCGACGAATTCGTGGCCCATGACCATGCCGCCCGAATAGTCGCGCTGGTCGTACCAGGCGTTGCGGCGGCTCGTTTGCGCGGTCTTGCGCATGTCCTCCATGTACTTGGCCGCGTGCAGGTCGCTGCCGCAAATGCCGCAGGCCAGGACTTTGGCGAGGACTTGGTTAGGCCCGGGGACGGGCTTGGCGACGTCTTCGAGCGTGAGCGTCTTGCCGCGCAGGACCATGGCACGCATAGGGAGGTCTCCTTCATGGCTGTGGGGTTGTAGCTTGCGAACTATACCCGCCCTTGAACGGGACGGCCCGCCACCGGAAACTTTGCGGCATGAGACGCCTCCTGCTGGCCACGTCGAACCCCGGCAAGGTGCGCGAATTCCGGCGTCTGCTCGAAGGCGTCCCCTGCGCCGTCGTCACCCCCGCCGGGGCCGGCATCGTGATCGAGGTCGTCGAAGACGGCGCAACCTACGCCGAGAACGCCGCCAAGAAGGCGCGCGCCTATGCCCTCGCGGGCGATTGCCTCGCCCTGGCCGACGATTCCGGGATCGAAGTCGACGCGATCGAGGGCCGCCCGGGGCTCTATTCGGCGCGTTTCGGCGGCCCCCAACTCGATGACGCCGGCCGGAACGCGCTCCTCCTCGTCCAACTGCACGGCCTCCCGCCTGAGCTCCGGACGGCCCGCTATCAGGCTGTCGTCGTCATCGCCTCCCCTGAATGCGACGTCTTCTCGGCGCGCGGCACGTGGGAGGGCGCGATCGCAGAGTGTGCGCGCGGGGGCGGCGGGTTCGGCTACGACCCGCTCTTCCTCTTGGACGATGGACGCGTCTCGGCCGAGCTGAGCGACGCCGAAAAGGACGCGGTCAGCCATCGCGGCCAGGCCGTCCGGGCGGCGGCGCACTACCTTCGGAGTGGCCGCCCATGAAGCGGACACTCGGCGCTTCCGTGTTCGCGAGCCTGGGTCTCGCCCTCGCCGCCCTCTTCGGGGCCTGCGGCGGCGGCACGGCGCTGCCCGAGACCGAGGCCTGCCCGGCAGCGACCCCGACGCCGCGGCCTCGCGGCCAATCTGGTTCACAGTTTGCCTACCGGCGCACCGTGACCGAGGGCGAAACCCAACTCATCGCCCTCCGCGAGCGGTTTCGGGCGGAGTACCCCGGCGACACCTTCTACCGCCGCGACGCTTTTCGGCCTGATTTCGCCGGTTGGGCGGCGGCATCCGCCTGCGTCGTCACGGATCTCGCGGCGCTGACCCCGGGAAACACCGAGGCGCAACGGAGCTACGACGTCGCCCTCGAGGCGCTGCTGCTCGAGTACACTGCCGCCATCGAACAAGGGAGCGAAGCGGTGCGCGCGAGGAATACGTCGGATTATCAGGATTTTTACGGCCGCCTGGACGGCGTAGCGGCGAGGCTCCGTTCGCACGTGGCGGTCGTGCCATGACCGAGCCCGAAGGCGTCCGGGTGCTCCGGCACCAAGGCTGGGCCGAAGTCGTCCTCGACCGGCCCGAACGCAAGAATGCGATCATCGGCCCCATGGCCGTGGCGTTCGAAGCCGCTTTCACGGCGCTGGGCGCGGACGCCGGCGTGGGCTGCATCGTCTTGCGCGGCGAAGGCGGCGTCTTCTCTTCGGGGCTCGACCTCAAGGAGTTCAACGCCCAACCCGCGCCCGCCTGGCTGGTGGGCTTCCAACCGGCCTGGCTGCGCGCCCACTTGGCGCTGTACCGATGCCCGGCGCCCGTGGTCTGCGCGCTGGAGCGGTACGCGATCAATGCCGGCGCGGCGCTGGCGCTCGGCAGCGACCTCGTCATCGCCGGGGAATCGGCCTATCTCCAGGTCGGCGAGGTGCAACAAGGCGTGGCCGCGCCGATGAACGCCGCCTGGCTCAGCCTGCGCTTCGGCGAACCGGTCGCCGCCCAACTCGCCCTGACGGGGCGGCGGGTTGGCGCCAACGACCTGCTACGGCTGGGGATCGCCACGGAGATCGTCCCCGACGGGGCAGTTCGCGGCCGCGCCGAGGCGCTGGCCCAGGAGATCGCCGCGTTCCCGCCGAGCGGGCCGCGGGCCAACAAGGCCGTGCTCCGGGCGGCGCGCGGCCTCGACGCCGAGGCTGTCTTCGAACGGGCCGCCGCCGCGGCGAGGGTCGCGCCGCGTCCGCTTGGGCCGCTCGCCACGCTGAAGCGGGAGTAGGTATCAGAGCCCGGAGTAACAACGACGGGAGCGATTTCCGCTGCGAACGATGTCGCCGCGAAGCGCGACTCAGCACGGCGACGCCCGTGACGCAGCTACGGCAGGGTGGCGACGAAGGCGCGAAGGTCGGCGAGGATGGCCTTCGATGCATCGGCGCGATAGGCGAGCTTGGTCAGCCCCTACGGCAACAGCGTCAACGCGTCCACGTGGCGGGCCGAAGCATCCGGAAGAGGCGGCGATCGAGGGTCGCGATTTTCGGCTCACCGAGCCGTTCCGCGATCGCGAGCACGGCCGCATCGACGAAGCCGATGTCGGCGTCGCGGTACTGTTCGCAGATCTCCCGCACGCGGACATAGTCCTCTCGAGTCAGATCAACGACCACGAAGAGCCCGGCGCGGATGTCTTCCAGGAGCGCGGTGAACACGGACGGCGTAAGCCGCCGGTGAATCCAGTAGTCAACCTCAACCAGGACCGGCGCCGGAATCACCAAGCCTTCGCGGGCGCCTTCGATAAGCGGCCGACAGGCCAAGTGGTCAGCATCCCGACGATCCATCCCTGCGTAGAGAGGCCCGGCGTCGAGGATTAGCGCCACGATCTGGGCTCCGGGCGTTCGTCGCCCGTGCGCCGCGCTGTGTCGGTGAACCCGGAATCGCCAGCGCCCATGCTTCGAAAGCGGGGGAGAGTGGACCGTTCGATGAGCTCGCAGACTGCGTCCTCAATGAGAGCTGATACGCTTGTCTGGCGGTCGGCCGCGTTGCGCTCAAGATCGCTGAGGATGGGCTCTGCTAGCACGATCGTGGTTTCGGTCACCGAGAGATCATACCACTCGGGAGTCGCCCCTGCTCCGGCCTCACCTCGCCCGCCAACCGCGCGGTGTCGGTGTAACCGGAACGCCCTATCCCGAGAAATGGCAAGCGCCGCAGCGGCCCGCCCTCGCCGGGGTGGCCGTGAATGCGTACGTGGCGCCCGTCGTGACCGAGGACCTCGACATCGTGGTCGCGACAGATGACCTGCAGCTCGTCCGCCGCTTGGCCTCCGCGCACTTCCGGACGGCGGAGTTCCCGGACAGCCTCAACATCTACGACCCGGGGTCGCGGCTCCAAGTGCAGGTCCAGCTCGAACAGCGCCTCACCGCCATGCTGACGCGCGCGACAGCCCAGGAGGTGCTGGGGCTGGTGCTACCGGTGGCGGCGCCCGAGGACCTTGTGGAGGCGAAAGTGGCGGCGGCTGGCGACCCCCGGCGCCCGCCGAGCAAGCGCATGAAGGACATCCTCGACCTGGCGCGGCTGGTCGGCGCCTTCCCGTCCTTGGCCGAGCGCATCCCCGAGCCGCTGCGGGCGCAAGTGCTCGCCGGCGTCGACCCGCCCGACGAAGGCAGCTCGCGCCCAAGCCCCGACAGTCATCAGGGGCCACGATCATGATTCTCGATCACTTGGAAGGATTGGAACTCTCCAAAGAGAGTGCATCACGGTTCCCGAATGAGTTCGGCGCCTTGGGACGACTTCAAACTGGGATACGGCACATCGCCGAGTTCGTTGCATCGCAAGAGGCAAGGATCCCACCACAAATGTCGCCGCTCAGTGTGTCCATCGGTAACTCGCCCCAAGTCTCTGGAATACCAATGGCCCTAGTTGAGATGCACTTTCATTGGTACGCGATTTCCGTGTGTAGCTACGTCGATCTGGTGGGATTCCTCGCGAAAAATTCAGGATACCCTGTGCCGACAGACTATGACCAAACAGTGCTCGGAGTCGTTTGGACTTGGCGTAACAAGGTCGCTGCCCACTTCGCGCTTGTGCATCCACGTCAAGATAGCGCCGCCGCGCAAGCTCAGAGCGTCATGCCCCAAATCGGAGTCGTGAACGGCCGGTTTCAGACGCAGCCGTTCTGGATCCGAACGGCCGGCGTTAGTACCAAGGGCAAGGAGTTGCAATGGGAATTAACTACCTTCTATGCGAGCGTGGGTCGAGCCGGGGCGTTTTCGTGACCGGGCCGGACCTGGTTGCAATGGGAATTAACTACCTTCTATGCGAGCGTGACGGCCCGCTACTGGCCGACTGTGCAGGACTCGCGCCCGTGAGCGGGTTCGCGGCTACCATGCCCACGTGACGCAGCCGCCAGCCACCGCCGCCATCGCCCCGCTCGACGGCGTCCGCGTCCTCGATTTCACCTGGGCGCTGGCTGGCCCCTTCGGCACGATGCAACTCGCCGACCTCGGGGCCGAGGTCGTCAAGGTCGAGTACCCGGAGACGCACGAAAAAGAGCGCGGTTTCGGCCCCTACTACCAGGGCATCTCGACCTTCTTCTTCAGCGTCAACCGGGGCAAACAGGGCATCTGCATCGACCTCAAGCATCCCGAGGGCAAGGCGCTCGTCAAGCGGCTCGCCCAATCGGCCGATGTCGTCACCGAGAACTTCCGGCCGGGGACCATGGACCGCCTCGGGCTCGGCTACGAAGCGCTCCGGCGCGAAAATCCGCGGCTGATCTACGCCGCGCTCAGCGGCTTCGGCCAGACCGGGCCGTATAGCCAGTACGCTGCCGTCGATGTCGTCGCCCAGGCGATGGGCGGCACCCTGGGGCTGAACGGGCAGCCCGACCAGCCGCCCTTGCGGGTCGGCGTCAGTATCGGCGACATGGTCGGCGGACTTTACTTCGCGATGGGCATCCTCGCCGCCCTGCGCGCCCGCGACCTGACCGGCGCCGGCCAGCTGCTCGATGTCGCCCTGACGGAGGCGCAGATGGCGCTCTGCGAGAACGCGATCGTGCGCCAGTCCGCCTTCAACGAGCAGCCGACCCGGATCGGCGGGCGCCATCCCCTGATCGCGCCGTTTCAGCCGTACCAATCCAAGGACGGCCACATCGTCATCGCGAACGTCAAAGAGTGGGACCTGCTCTGCGCCCTCATCGGCCGGGACGACCTGGCCCTCGACCCGCGATTTTCCAGCAACCGCGCCCGGATCGAGAACGTCGAAGCGCTGGAAGCGGAACTGAACGTCACCCTGGCGACCAAGACGACCGCCGAGTGGTTCGCCATCCTGCGCGACACGAACGTCTGCGCGGTCGGCAAGGTGAACAGCATCGCGGACCTGTTCGCGGACCCGCACGTCCAGGCTCGCGGTATGTTGGTCGACGTCCCGCTGCCCTACGGGCTCGCGGGCTCGCTGACGCTGCCGGCGTCGCCGATGCGCCTTTCGGAGACGCCGGCTGTGGTTGGGGCGCCGATGCCCGAGCACGGCGGCGACACGGACGTTGTCTTGGCCCGCTGGCTGGGCCTCGCCCCGGCCGCCGTCGCCGCGCTACGCGCGACAAGCGCCATTAAGTAACGTACGGTCGCGTCTCTGCGGCGCCGCCGTAGACTCGAAGGAAGCCGAAGGGGGCACCCCTAACTGGAGGAGAAGCAGCCATGACCAGCCCGTGGGACCCGGACCAGTACCGGAAGTTCGCGGACGAGCGGTCTCAGCCGTTCTACGACCTGCTAAGGCTTTGCCAACCGATCCCGGGCGGCCGCGCCATCGATCTCGGCTGCGGGCCAGGGGAGTTGACCAAGGTGCTCCACGAGCGGGTGGCGGCGCGGACGACCGTTGGCCTCGACAATTCCGAGACCATGCTCGCCGCCGCCGCCCAGCACGCTGGCAAGGGCCTCACCTTCAAGCTCGGCACGATCGTTCGCTTTCGCCCGGCCAAACCGTTCGAACTCGTCTTCTCGAACGCGGCCCTGCAGTGGGTCGATGGCCACGAGCTGCTGTTCCCGCGGCTTTGGGCGGGCCTCGCGCCAGGAGGACAATTGGCCGTCCAGATGCCCGCGAACCATGACCACCCGTCGCACCTCATCGCCCACGAAGTCGCTCGTGAGGAGCCGTTCCAAAGTTGGCTCGGCGGCTACACGCGTCGCGTGCCAGTGATGCCGCCGGAGTGGTACGCCGAACTGCTCGACGGGCTCGGCGCGACGGACCTTCACGTCCGCTTGCAGGTGTACGGCCATCACCTCCAAGACCGCTTGGGCGTCATCGAGTGGGTGAAAGGGACGCTCCTGACTGACTACAAGCACCGGCTCACGGATGAGCGGTACGCGGCCTACCTAGAGCGCTATCGGGAACGGCTGCTGTCAGCTCTCACGGAGTCGCGGCCGTACTTTTATCCGTTTAAGCGCGTCCTGATCTGGGCGCGGCGCGCCTAGCGGTCGATAATCGGGAGAGCCTGACGGGGCGCGTGAATTGGTCACGCCAGAAGGGCCGGGGATCGTAGACTACGCCGGGATACGCAAGGCGGACGATGGCACTGCTCCTTGAAATCGAAGCGCCGGACGGCCCGATCCAGCACGAGCTGGCGGCGGGCCTGACCATCGGCCGCGCCAGCGGCAATGCGGTCGTGCTCGATTCAGGGCACGTCTCCCGCCATCACGCCCGGATCGACCGCACGCATAGCGGCTTCTGCCTGGTCGACCTCGGCAGCGCCAACGGCACCTTCCTCAACGGCGTCCCGCTTGAGCCCCGTGTCCTGACTCCCATTGGCGAGGGAGACGCGATCGTGCTGGGCGAGACCCGGCTCGCGATCCGCCGCGGCGAACTCCCGGCGGCGCTTGGCGCTGGCGGGCCGCAAGCCGCCCGCGCCGAACTGTTCGTGCTTACGCCAGCGTGGATGCGCAAGGTTCCGCTCTCGGGCGACCTCGTCTCAATTGGCCGGGCCGCCGGTAACGCCATCGTGATCGACGACCCGCACGTCTCCGGCCGTCACCTGGTCATCCGCCGCCTCGGATCGCAATATCAGGCCGAGGACCAAGGCAGCACCGGCGGGATCGTGATTGGCGGCGAGCGGGTGAGCACCCGTCTCTTGGCTGACCGCGACATCATCACGCTGGGAGAAGGCGTCTCGCTGTGCTTCTTAGCGCCAGAGGTCGATGCCGGCATCGCGGAGGGCATCCTGCGGGCCGGGCCTGGGGCTGTGGTGACGCTCGGGCGGGAGGCCGGCTGCGACATCGTGGTCGATGACGCCGCTGTCTCGCGGCTCCACGCTCGGCTAACCGGAGAGATAGAGGGCGCCGGTCAGATCGAGGATCTCGGCTCGACGAACGGGACTTTCGTCAACGGCGCCCGTCTGGAGCCGAATCGGCCCGCCCTCATCCAGCCAGGCGACTCCATCCAGATCGGACAGCAACAATTCTCCTTCCAAGTCCCCCGTGCGGATGCGGCAGGCGCTCCCGCCGGAGTCGCGTTGCGTGCCCGCGGCCTCTCGCGCAGCGTGCGCGGCGGCAAGCTGCTCCAGGATGTCTCGCTCCGCATCGGCGCGGGCGAATTCGTAGCGATCGTCGGGGCGAGCGGCTCTGGCAAAAGCACCTTGCTCAAGGCCCTCTGCGGCATCGCGCCCGCCAGCGGCGGCGATGTCTTGATCTTCGGCCGCGACCTCCGGGCGGATTATGCGGCCCTGAGGACGATGCTCGGCTATGTGCCCCAAGATGAAAGCCTGCATCTCGAGTTGCCCGTGGGGCGGGCCCTCGATTACGCCGCCCAGCTTCGGCTGCCAGAGGACACGAGCGCCTCCGAGCGGGCGGCCCGCGTGGCCGCTGTGCTCGAGGAGCTCGGCCTCGTCGGCCGCGAGGCGACGCCGGTCGGCCTCTTGAGCGGCGGCGAGCGGAAGCGGGTTTCGATCGCCGTCGAGTTAATCACGCGGCCCGGCATGTTCTTTCTGGATGAGGCGACGAGCGGGCTCGACCCTGCCGCCGAGGCGCATTTCATGCGGCTCCTGCGCCACATGGCCGACGACGGACACACCGTCGTCCTGGTCACGCACGCGACCAAGAACGTCATGCTCTGCGACCAGGTCGTCTTCATGGCGGCCGGCGGTCAGCTCGCCTACGCGGGGCCGCCGGATCAGGCGCTGGGCTATTTCGCCGTCAGCGACTTCGACGGCATCTACGACCGGCTCGCGGGTGAGGCCACGCCCGCGGCCTGGGCGGACCGCTTCCGGGCCTCGCCGAGCGCGCTCCGCCATGCGGAGGAGTCGACAGCCGCGGTTCAGCGCCCGCCTGCGCCCGGGGATGCGAAGGCACGCGGGCGCGGGGGCGCCCGCCACGCCTCATCTTTTCGCCAGTTCCGGATGTTGACCCGGCGCTCGCTTGATATCCTCTTGCGGGATCGGGTCACGCTCGCCATCTTGCTGCTGATCGCGCCACTGGCCGGGCTGCTCAATTTCGCCGCCTGGCCCCAGGATGTCCTCGACCCGCGGTCGGGGCTCCCTAGCCGCGCGTTCGCGATGGCGTTCATCGTCTCGGTCTTTGCGTTCGTTATCGGGGCCATTTCGCAAGTGCGGGAGCTGGTCAAGGAGCGCATGGTCCTCGCTCGCGAGCGCAAAGCCGGCCTCGCGCTCGGCCCCTACCTCGCCAGCAAGATCGTCCTGGCCGGCGCCTTCGCGCTCTACCACGGGGCCGTGCTCACGGCATTGCTCGCCCTCCGCCTCACGTTTCCGGACTTCTCCGCGGGAGATTACGCCGCCTTGGCGGTGACGATGATCCTGGGCGTGGCCTCGGCCTCGGCGGTTGGACTGCTCGTCTCGGCCGTCGCGGCCCGGGAAGATCGTGCGGTTTACCTGGCGATCGGCGTCGTCCTCCTTTCGGTCGTCTTCAGCGGCGGCGTCCTGCCGTTGAAGGACCTCGGCCCCGCCGGCCAAATCGCGGGCGCGGCCATGCCTTCGAGCTGGAGCTTTCGTGGCATGGTCACGTCCCTGGAGATCGTCCAGGGCGAGTGCGCTGGCGATGATCTCGCGCGCTGCGCGCTGCCCGGCGCTCCCTTGTCCGCTAGCGCGGAGGAACGCGAGCGTGTGATCGAGCCTGTCCGGAACCAATACCAGGACGTGATGGGCTTTGACTTCCAAGCGGTCTGGCCCGCGCTCGGGTTAATCACGATCGCCGCCCTCGCCCTCACCGCCGGCGTCCTGATTCGGCGCGACCCGCTGCTGCGCGGATAACCGCTGTTTCCTCCGCGCTCGGCTCCCGGCGGCCGATCCCATTCGCCTGTCTCGAAGCTCGGCTAGGATGAGCTTCGAGGGGGAAGCGTGTCCGACACCTGGTTCGTTGTTCTCGGCGTGGCCGGGATCATCCTTCTGGTCGCCGCCAACGGCCTCTTTGTCGCGACCGAGTTCAGCTACATCGCCGTCAGGCGCTCCCGGATCGAGCAGCTCGCCAACGGCGGGCAGGCGCGGGCGCGCGTCTTGCTCGCTTCGCTGCGCCACCTCGACAGCTACATCGCGGCCACCCAGCTCGGGATCACCATGGCCGGTCTCGCGCTCGGCTCGGTCGGCGAACCCGTCGTGCGGGGCCTGATCGAGCCTCCCCTCGAGGAACTGCTCGGCCCGATCGCGGGCACGACGGCTGCCCGCACCGTCAGCTTCGTCGCGGCCTTCGCGCTGATCACGGCCGCGGTCATCGTCTTCGGCGAGCTTGCGCCGAAAATGATCGCCCTCCAGCGCGCCGAGGCGACGGCCCTCTGGGTGAGCGCACCCATGGCCATCTTCACCCGGACGTTCGCGCCCTTCGTCTGGCTGTTGAACGGCGCCGGCCGCCTGGTGGTCCGTCCCTTCGGGATCTCCGGGGAGGGCGAGCACAACGCGACCCTCTCCGCCGAGGAACTCGAGATCGTGATCGAGGCCAGCGCGCGGGCCGGAAT
Source organism: bacterium (assembly GCA_945861295.1). Lineage (GTDB taxonomy): Bacteria > Chloroflexota > Dehalococcoidia > Tepidiformales > Tepidiformaceae > CAMAUF01. The sequence goes on from CAMAUF010000007.1 coordinate 11,604, forward strand.
GCTGTCGACTTCGGAGCTGCTTCTCGCGCGGCGGGCTCTGGAGTTCAGCGAGATCCAAGCCGACCAGGTCATGGTCCCGCGCACCGAGCTGATCGCGATCGACGTCGAAGCGCCGCTCGACGCCGTGATCGAGACGGTCGGGCGCCACAGCCACAGCCGCTATCCCGTCTACGAAGGCGACCTCGACCACCTCGTCGGCCTGCTCGAAGTGCGTGACCTCCTCGCCCTCGTCCGCCGCGGCGGCGACAGTTGGCGCAGCCTGATCCGGTTCGTCCCGGCCGTGCCCGACTCAGTTAGCGTCGAGGTCGCCATCGCCATGATGCGCGAACGGCGCGCCCAGATGGTGGTCCTCGTCGATGAACATGGCGGCACGAGCGGCATCCTCACGGCCGACGAGGTGCTGTACCGCCTGCTGGGCCGCTGGCTCGGGGCGAGGGGCGAGACCGAGGACGCGGTCCGCGCCCTCCCGGCGGGCAACCTCCTGCTCAGCGGCCTAACGACCATCGCCGACGCCGAAGAGGCGACCGGCGTCGAGCTTGCCGGCCAAGATTACGACACCGTCGGCGGCTTCGTCATGACCCGCCTCGGCCGCATCCCGGTCAAAGACGATACGGTCGAGGTCGCCGGCTATACCTTCCGGGTGACGAAGATGGACGGCCGCCGCATCGACCGCGTCCTCGTGGTCAAGCGCGATCGCCCTCCCGGCGAGGCCGGGGGGCAGCCCCAGACCTAGCTCGAACACGCATGGAGGGAAGCGATCTCGCCCGCCGCGCACACCCGCCCGCATCCAGCGTGCCTGGTTGCCCAGAACAGACAGGCGCCTTGTCGCTCCGGGCTCTGAGGCTTGGCCGCGACAGTCGCTCTTAGGAAAGCGGACAACGCCCGCAGCGGCCTTTCGTGCACGATTCCCCATGCAAGAGGAGGCCGCCTTGGAGCGCCGCCGCGCTCGAGAACGGCTGCGCCGCGCCGGTGGCGAGCCACCCTTCGAGGCGGCGCAGGCGGCCGTACGTGCCCGGCGAGGGCAGCGCCAGATAGCGGGCGTCGGCTGCCTCGGGCGACCAGAGGCCGGCCGCGCGGGCGACCGGGAGGACGGCGTTGACGCAGACCTCCACCGCGAGGGCGCGGCTCAAGCCCGCCCGGCGCAGCGCCGCCGGCGCGCCGTCCGGCGTCAGGCAAGCGGGCCAGCTAGCCTCCGGCCCCTCCCAGAGCGCGGTCACCAGCGTGGCGGCGCGGATCAACCGTGGCACGGGCGCCGCCAGCGGCCGCGCCCCGGCCCGGCGCAACCCAAGCGCCGCCGCCGCGCCCCGCAGCTCCGCCTCGGCCGCGCGCGCCCGCGAGACAGAGGTGAGCGCTCCGCCCTCGCCGCTCCCCGCGTCCGCGCCCCAAGGAGCGCCACACCGCTCCAGGAGGGCCGCGAGCGGCAATCGCCGGGCCAGTTCGGCGAAGGCGGCGCGGTTGGCGCCGCCGCCGAGCTGTTCCAGGGCAAGCCGGTAAAGCGCTTCGGCCGGCCCGAGGGACGCGACCGCGGGGGCGACCCGCGCGGCTTTTTCGCGCGCCCGCTCGCGTCCCAGCGCGATCAGCCCTGCCGCCCGCTCCGGCGCGCTGAGCGCGCTCCGCGCGCACGGCGGGGCTGGCGGCGGCGCTTCCTGCGCGAGTGGTTCGGAAAGGACGACGACCGGGATGGCGCGCCCCGAGGCGTGGCTGGTGGCGCCGGAGGCGCGGTCGTTGCGGGCCACGACATGGAGGACGACGCCGGCGTAGGCCGGGTCGCCGCGATGACCGTGAGCGCGCCAGCCGCTGGTCGCTTCGTGGATTTCGACGTCTCCGCGCACCTCGTCGCCCGCGATCTCGATGACGGCGCCGCGGAAATCGGGGCCAGCCCCGCCGCCCGGGACTCCGGCGAAGAGGACACGGAGCGGCCGGCCATCTTCGAGCTTGTCCCACCCGCAGCCGGCCTCCCAACGGGCCGAGACGGACGCTTCCCGCTCCCGCGGCGGGGCGCCTGCGCCCCGGCTCACTTCCGCGCCTCCGCGCCCCCATCCCGTCCGGCGTTTTCCTCGCCCGGGTCGGAGGCTGATGATGGCCCGCCGGCCGCGCCGGAAAAATCGTCATCGGCGTCCTCGGCGAGCATCCCCAGCAGGCGCGTGCTCGTCCCGCGGGGCAGGTAGCGGCCCGTCTCCCATTCGCTCACCGTTTGTTGGCGGACGCCGATTTCATCGGCGAAGGCGGACTGGGTCAGGCCCAACCTCGCGCGCAGGGCGGCGATGCGCTCGGCCGTCCAGATCTCTGGCGTCCGCCGCCGCCGGCGGAACCGGTACTGTTCGCCGGGGTCGGCCTGAGAGTCTGCTTCTGTCGCCATACCCGGTAGCGTATCCGCAACCAGGTAGCGATTACAAGTTTTCCGCCGTTGACCACCGGCCGACCAGTGCCGCGACCGGTAGGGACTGTCTGGCTCGTCGGCGAACGTTGCCGGGCCAGCGCGAAAAACCGCTCGCTCGCGCCACCCTTCGGTGGCGGCGCCGCGCCAGCCGTCCCCTCCCGCCGAGGGGACGCTCGCTACCGCTCGCGGCTCAGCGGGCGGGATTCGGCGAACAAGTCTGTGGTAGCGCGTGGGGGATTCGAACCCCCGATCTCCGCCTTGAAAGGGCGGCGTCCTGGGCCTCTAGACGAACGCGCCGCGCTCTCTCCCAGCGTAGGACACGCCGCCGCCACGGGCTATTTTCCGCGTGATCTCATCCCGCTGTGGCGCGCCGTTCTGGCTCTCCCCCTGTCAGGCGCCGGGCTTGGGCCGCGCGGCCCGCGCTTTCAGTTCCTCATGGCGCGAGGCGGCTGCGCGGACGTAGGCGGTGACCGCCGCTTCATCCACCGCCATCTCGGGCTTGAAGTCGATCGAACTGAGGTGGCTGGAACCCGGCCGCAGCCGGCCAAGCTCGTCGCTCAGCCAGGCGCCGAAGAGGAAGCGGAGTGTGACGACCTTGCTGGTCACCCCCACGGCGCAGACGACGTTCCGCGGGTCTTTGCCCGCCACGTACATCAACATCCCGTACGCCATGCGCCCCGTCAGCTCCGGCGCCGCGGCCGTCACGACGCGGGCCAGCGTCTCCGCGACGGGCCGGAAGGCCGGGTCGACCGCCGCCAAATAGGTGTCTCGCGCCTCGGTCGTCATCGTGCCGCTCCCATCCTCTCGTGGAGTCGACCGGGATCGTACGGCCTTCGCCTCATCCCCGCGCGGATTCAACGTCAGCCCGCCGAGGAATCCTTCAGTTCGTCGCTCCCGTGTACACTGCCGCCACTACCGTGAGAGGTTGCCATGGCCGCCGTCGACTTCATGAAGGTCACCCTCGATTTCATCCACCGGGGCTTCCGCAACGCCCCCGAAGGCCTTTCGGACGAGCAGTTGCACTTCGTGCCCGCCGGCCAATCCCACTCGATCGCCTGGACCATGTGGCACGCGGCGCGCATCGAAGACCTCTTCTTCCAACAGATCTTCCAAAGCAAGCCGGCCGAGTTCGACAGCGGCGTTTGGGCCGAGAAGACCGGCCTGCCGCCCAAGGGCTTCGGCACGGGCCAATCGACGGAGGATGCCGCCCAAGTCCGGATCGCCGACCTCGCCGCCTTCCAAATGTACCAGGCGCGGGTGGCCGAACTCTCGTCCGCCTACATCGCCGGCCTCTCCGACGACGACCTGGCGCGAGAGGTCAAGCTCGGGCAGCGTACCGAAGCCCTCGGCGAATCGATCAACCTGCACCTGGTCATGCACTTGAACGGCCACCGCGGCGAGATCAACTTGATCCGGGGAATGCTCGGCTTCGACCCGGTCCTCCTCAACCAAGGGGCGTGATCGCCCGGGGAATGCACGATGAATTACGATGTCTACGCCGTCGAAGTCCAGAGCGGCGCCCTTGCCACCAAAGGCGGCCCCCGGACCGATGGCAACGGTCAGGTGATCGACCTCGATGGCGAGATGATCCCCGGCTTGTACGCCGCCGGCAACGTCATGGCCTCGGCTATGGGCATGACCTACGGCGGCGCCGGCGGCACGCTCGGGCCGGGCATGGTCTTCGGCTACCTTTCCGGCAAACACGCCGCCGCGACGGCCCAGATTCCGGTGTAGACGGCTTCGCCGCAACGGGAGGTTGTCCTGTGCGTATCCCCGAAAAGCACCTCCAGGAAGCCCGCGATCGCGGCTTTACCACCGTCGAAGGCTTCATCGCCGGCGACGAACTGCGTCAGGCGCGGGAAGCCCTCTGGCTCCATTACCCGCGTCCGGAGGAGTATTTCGCCAATCCCGCCGCGTACCCTGCGTTCGGTCGCAGCCAGTTCTCCGGCATCCAACTCTTCCCGTATAAGTCGTGGTCGCTGAACCGCCTCGCCTTTCACCCGGACCTGGTCGAAGCGGCGGAGCGCCTGATTGGCACGGACGACTTGGACCTCTACAAGGTCGAACTCTGGGCCAAATACGCCGGCGCCATCGACTACGAGCAGGCGCACCATTACGACTACGGCAACCACTCGCTGGTCGTCCCGCGCCGGGACCGCCGCGATTTGCAGATCACGACCTTCCTCTTGCTGTCGGATGTCACGGCCGAAGACGGGCCGACCAAGCTCGTGCCACGCGAATTCACGGCGGATTCGGAGTTCGTGCCGCGAGAGTTCGCCAAGGGGACGTTCGTGGAGGAGGAAATCGCCGCCACCGGCCCGGCCGGCACGCTCCTCATCTACGCCACCGACGTCGTCCATCGCGGCTCCAACTTTCGCCAGCCTGGCCGCTCCCGATTCGCTTTGCTGGCCGACTACCAGCGCAAAGGCGTGTCGTGGGCTGGCAAAATGGCCTGGCCAAATCGCGCGGACGACCCGAACTGGCCCGCCACCATGGCGCGCGCCTCGGTGCGCGAGCGCGACCTCTTCGGCTTTCCAGCGCCCGGCGACGCCTATTGGGACGAACAGACCG